>JAGCSA010000048.1 GCA_017964405.1 Bacilli bacterium | reverse complement strand
GGAAGAAGAAAAAGAAGAGGAAGAAACTGAAAAAACAGAACCTGAGACAGAACCTGAGACAGAACCTGAGACAGAACCGGAAACAGAAGCACCAACGGAACCCCCAACAACCGTTCCCAAATCAAAACCAAAGACAACTTTAAAGACAATTCCAAGGACACAACCAAAAACAGTTCCAAAAACAGTTCCAAAAACGGAACCAAAGACAGAGCCTGAAAAAGAAGAAGAGAAAGAGACAGAAGCTCCAACGGAACCACCAACAACGGTTCCTAAAACAGAGCCAAAGACGGAACCAAAAACAGAACCTGAGACTGAGCCTGAGACGGAACCAGAAACAGAAGCACCAACAGAGCCACCAACAACGGTTCCAGAAACAGTTGCTCCAACGATTCCAGCAACAACTCCTGTTGTGATTGAAGAGTTGACTCCTCAGACAGAGCCAATTACACAACCAGTGATTCCGACTGCTCCTGCACCACAACCTCAAACAACACCAGTGACTTTGGCAGCAACCCAACCAATTTATACACAATCCATGATGCCACAGCAAATGTGCCCAGTGAGTACACCACCTCCTGACCCATGGAGAGAACCAGAAATAGTAGATAAAAAAGCAACTGCCTCTATGGTAATGGGTATTATTTCTCTAATTCTATGTGGAATGTTACCATTATCAGCAGTAGGATTAATTCTAGGAATTGTATCAAGAAGTGAAAGCAAACATCGTACAGTAGGAATTGTCATTAATATTATTGCCATAGTCCTATCTGTCGTTGCAATGGTTGTGTTCTTCACAACCCTTTATCCAAGTGATCATGTAAAAGCAGTTGATAAAAATGAAACATTCTATGGAAATGGTTATTCTCTCACATATGATTCTATGTGGTCTCTAACCACATTAACAGGAGAAAAACCAGCTTTAAAATATAATAACGAAAAAGCATACTTTGCTCCTATTGGACAAAGTAGTCTAGATATTACAATCGATTGTGATTTTGCCAAACTAACTTGTAAACAAACAACTTATGAAGAATTCTACAAGTACTGGAAAGAAGATATTGATGATTCCTTTACGTTGACAAAAGACTCTTCTTTTTCAAACTTAAAAGATGATATTTATTATGCAACCTATAATTATTCTTTCAATAGTACAGGAGAATTAAAAGGAAAATATTATTTAATTATTTCCAAAGGAAAAAATACAGTTTTATCTTTCTTAACAAATGCAGATCAAGAATACTTATCGGAATTAAATCCTGCTGTATTAGCACTATTAAAGACAATTGATATTGATAAACAAATTACAGATGAAACAACGATAGGAGATACATTGAATTCTCTTAGTAGTTGGAATCGATATCCAGAATTAAGAGCCAATGCTGCGGGAAGAAAGAAAACCATCTATGGAGAATTCCGTACATTATCTGATTCTCCAACATACTGGATCTTTAAAAATGGAGAATTCTGGTGGTATAAATCAGAAGAGAATTTAAAAGATAATTATTGGTATGGATCTATAACGGTAAAAACAGGAAAAGCAGGTATGAAGTCTGTTGGATTAGATGGAGATAAATTAGATACGATTTTAAAACAATCCAATGGAAAAGTAACAGCCGGAGATGTCTACACGATTGTCATGACACCAAAGATCATTATTTCAGACGGAGAAGACAAAAGTGAAGATAATATTCCAGAAGACTCAAAATGGAAATTTATCTGGATTATTGTCGATCATGGAGACGAAGGAATTGAAGCCCAAGTCTTAAATGTAGATACCGGAGATACCTATTATCTAGTAAAAGTAAAAGATTAAAAGAATTCTGAATAGAATTCTTTTTTTTTATGATATGATAAAGAAGAGGGATGTTATGAGAAAAAAAGTTTTATGGATTATGATGATAATCATTCTTTTACTATTATTGGGATTATTCTTTCTATTATGGAAACAAGAAAAAGATTATCCCACAACTCCGTTATTCGAATTAGAAGAATACAAAGATATCAAAGCAGAAGAGATTAAAATGATTAATATCTATCATTATACAGAAGGAGGAGTGGAGAGTACCATTCTGAATTCAGAAAAAGAGATAAAAAATACAATCAAACAATTATCCAAAATAAAAGTAGGAAAAGAGACAACCATGGCATGTGATGATAATACAACTAGTTATGTATTAGAAAGAGAAGAAGACACCATTACCATAGAAATCGAATGCAATGTACTGGTTCTTCCTGATCATCGATATGAAATAAAAGACAGGTAAAACTGTCTTTTTTAATATCCAATATTTTTTAAAAAACGAAGTACTTTTCCTCGATGTTCTACTCCTACTTTCGAATAGACAACTGTATGATCTACTTGTTTTAAATAATAGAACGTATCAGAAGTCGTTAAAGAATACATGTGACTATTCAAAGTATTCTTTTCGATTTCAGAAGAAGTCGATTCTGCGTCCTGTTGAAAAGAAGCTTGATTCGACAAAAACATATCATGAGCCTCTTCTTCTGAAGTAAACTCATAGAATTCAATTTGCCATAACGTAGTAGCAACCAAATAGACACTGAGAATAGAATCTTGTTCGGAAAAGTCATTTGTAACATCCAAGAATTGATATTCTTTCTCTTCTGCTAAAGACTGTACTTTTGTAATATCAAAAGCTTCTTCTTTGAAAGCACAACCAGTAATCATCAAAAGAAAGATACTGATAGATAATAATAATTTTTTCATAAGAATCACATACCTTATCAAAATTATAACACAAAAGAAAAATATGATATAATAAATAATAGAGAGTAGGTGCTTTGATGGATCATAAAATTCTATTTATTGTATGGAATGGAGAAATTAAGTTTTTACAAAATTCTACTATGGATCACAAAGAATGGTATTTATCATTAGGAGGAAATTTAGAAGACTATGATAATGTTATTCGAGGATACATTGTAGAAGATAAAATTATATTCTTTAAAGCCAATTTAAACTATGATACAGAAGTCATTGATTTTGCAACAAAAATGGGATTCACCATGAAACAACAGTTAAATCAACCATCTTATAAAATCTGTTGTGGAATTAATCCAGGACATGATGGAGTAAAATGGGAACCCATTTTAGTATTAAAAGATGAAGATTTGCAAGGATATAAAACAGAAGAAGAAATGGCAAAGGAAAAGAAAGAATTTGAAAAACAAATTGCTACTCAAATGAGTAATCAAGAAACAGGTCCTATTATTGAATTTAAGAACAATATAGAAGATCCAAAATTTAGAAGATATGCAACTCTTTTTACCTTAACATTATTTATCATTGCGATTATTGAAAAAGCCATTTTAGTGAATAATAAAACACTCATGACTTCTAATCGTTGGAATACACTATTAATTGGAGGACAAGCTTTATTCTTTGTATTAACGATGATTGGATACAATCAAAAATCATCGAAAACCAAGTATTTTGGAATTCTAGCATCCATTCTTTCTTTCTTCTTATTTGATTTTGTTGATTTAGTAATTGGAATTATCAATTTACTATTTACAATTGATCAAACTTATGTAGTAAAATCCTTTGATTTTATCAAACAAAATCTAGCAAAATTAAAGAAGTCTAAATCTGTAAAGAAGTAGAAATACTTCTTTTTAATTGGTCATTTGATGATATAATAAAATAAGAGAATAATCGATAGAAACATAGTTTTGTGAGGTGGAATAAGATGAAGCAAAATCAATATTATGCAATGTCAATGGAAGAAATCTTTCAAAAATATCAAACCAGTCTAGAAGGATTAACCTCCACAGAAGCACAAAAGAGGCTAGAAAAACATGGAAAAAATGAACTACCTCGTAAGAAACCAGATAGTTTATTGAAAATATTTATTTCAGAGTTATTAGATCCTATTATTATGCTTTTAGTAGTCGCAATCTTTGCTTCCTTAAGTGTAGGAGAATATATAGATGCCATTGCCATTACCATGATTATTACCATTGATTTAATTATGGGAACAGTACAAGAGAAAAAAGCAAATAATACAGCAGAAGCACTATCCAATTTAGTAAAAGAAAAAGTAAAAGTGCAAAGAGATGGAAAAGAAATATTAATTGATTCTACGGAAATGGTAGTAGGAGATGTTGTATTCTTAGAATCAGGAGATAAAATATCAGCGGATTTAAGAATCATTGAATCTCATAATTTTACGGTAGATGAATCCATTCTAACAGGAGAAAGCTTAGCAGTAGAAAAGAATAACAAAACACTACCAAAAGAGAAATTAGCCATTACCTCTCAGACCAATATCTTATTTGCAGGTACTTCTGTTGCAACAGGACGTGCCAAAGCAGTCGTTGTAGAAATTGGTCAAAATACAGAGATTGGATTTATTGCAGCAACCATTAATAATACCAAAGAAGAAAAATCTCCTTTGACAATTCGTGTAGAGAAATTTTCCAAAGATATTACCGTATTAATTGTCTTTGTAGGAATGGTGATTGCGATTATCTTAGCAGGAAAGAGTCTACCAGCAGAAGAAATCTTATTATCAGTCATTGCATTATCCGTTTCTGCGATGCCAGAAGGATTACCATTAGCATTAACCATGGCTCTAACCATTGCATCCAATAAGATGGCAAAACACAAAGTAGTAGCCAAAAAACTATATTCTGTAGAGTCTTTAGGAAGCTGTACGGTAATTGCCAGTGATAAGACAGGAACACTAACGGTCAATGAACAAACAGCTAAAAAAATAGTATTACCTAATCATCAAGAATATGAAATATCGGGAACCGGTTATAAAGTAAACGGTAGTGTGGTAGGAGAAAAATTAGAACTAGCAGAAGAACTTGCGAAACTATGTGTGATTAATAATGAAGCCAAATTTACAGAAGACGAAATTATAGGAGATTCTGTTGATATCGCATTCTTAGTCTTAGGAGAAAAGATGAAGGTTAAGATTGATGATATTAAAATTCTAGAAACAATTCCTTATGAATCTGCCAATAAGTATTCGGCTGTTTTCTATCAGAAAGACGGAGAAACGTATTGTACGATCAAGGGATCTTTAGAAGTCGTATCTTCTTTCTGTAAACAAATTAATTTAGTAAAAGGATTTGATACCGATCGTCTAGAAGAACAGAATGAAGCATTAGCAAAAGATGGATACCGTGTCATTGCCGTTGCCAATGGAAAAGTACCATATAAAGATGACTTTAGTGAAAAAGATATTAAAGGATTAACTTTTATGGGAATGGTAGGATTTATTGATCCTATTCGAAAAGAAGTCATTGGTGCCATTAAAAAATGTTCTTCAGCTGGTATTAAAGTATTAATGATTACAGGAGATCATCCACTAACAGCTTTTAAAATATCGAAAGATTTAAAATTAACAAGTGATTTTAAAGATGTAACAACCGGAAAAGAAGTAGATAAATATCTATCCAAAGGAATTGAAGAATTTGATCAATTCGTAAAAAGTAAAATTGTATTTACAAGAGTAACTCCGATTCAAAAACTAAAGATTGTAGAATCTTTAAAAAGACAAGGAGAATTTGTAGCCGTAACAGGGGATGGAGTAAATGATGCTCCTGCCCTAAAAGCAGCCAATATTGGAATTGCCATGGGTAGTGGAACGGATATTGCAAGAGAAACCGCTAAAATGATCGTCATGGATGATAACTTTAATTCAATTGTTAACGGTGTATTAGAGGGTAGAGTCGCTTACTCCAATATTCGTAAAATTACTTATTACTTAGTATCTTGTGGTCTTGCAGAAGTATTATTCTTCTGTCTATCCATCCTACTGGATATGCCAATGCCTTTAGTAGCAATTCAATTATTATGGTTAAATGTAGTAACAGATGGTATTCAAGACTTTGCTTTATCGTTTGAAAGACCAGAAAAAGATATTATGAAAGAACCACCAAGAGATCCAAAAGAAAGTTTATTTGATAAAGAATTATTGATGGAGATTGCTGTATCAGGTACTACAATCGGAATCGTAGTATTTGCTCTATGGGTTTATTTATTAAAATACCTAGGAATGGGTACTGCATTAGCAAGAGTATACGTAGTAGCACTTATGATTGTTATTCAAAATATTCATGCCTTTAACTGTAGAAGTGAAAAGAGAAGCGTCTTCTCAATTCCTATTACCAGTAACTATATTTTCTTATTTGGAGTATTAGGTTCCATTGCTCTAGGACTTGTCGTATTAGAAGTAGATGCCATTTCTATCTTCTTAAAGACAACGTCATTACCATATACGCATATCTTAGGATTATTCTGTATTGGATTAATCGTATTAATAGTAATGGAATGCTATAAAATAATTCGATATCGAAACAAATAAAGAAAATGATATAATAAAAGTCCAAAAGGAGGAGTTTTATGAACAATGAAATCGATGAAAAAGAAAGAGATCAAGGAAAGATTGTCAATCAAATTCGTAGTTTAGGAATGGATATGATTCATGAAGCAAATAGTGGACATCCTGGAATTGTCTTAGGAGCAGCCCCTGCTATTTATGCTTTATTTGCCCATCACCTAAACTTTGATCCAGAAGATCCCAATTATTTTAATCGTGACCGTTTTGTCATGTCTGCAGGACATGGATCTGCTCTTTTATATGCCACACTTTATATGGCAGGATTTGATTTATCTCTAGAGGACTTAAAAGCATTTCGCCAGTTAGGATCCAAAACACCTGGTCATCCAGAAGTAGGAGTAACACCAGGAGTCGATTGTACAACAGGACCGTTAGGACAGGGTTTTGCAACAGCTGTTGGAATGGCCATTGCAGAAGCTCAGTTAAGAGAAAAATATAAAATTATCGATCACTATACTTATGTATTATGTGGAGATGGAGATTTAATGGAAGGAATCTCTTACGAAGCAGCTTCTATCGCAGGAAATCTAAAATTAAATCGATTAATTGTACTATATGATTCCAATAATATTTGTCTCGATGGACCAACCAAAGATAGTTTTACAGAAAATGTAGCGATGAGATTTATCTCCCAAGGATGGAATGTAATCTCTGTAGAAGATGGAAATGCTTATGAATTAATTTCAAAGGCCATTACCCAAGCAAAGGGAGTTATTGATAAGCCAACTTTAATTGAAATTAAATCAACGATTGGAAAATACTCTGAATTAGAAGGAACCAATAAAGTACATGGATCTCCTTTAAAAGAAGAAGATATTACCAAGATCAAAGAAAAAATGGGCTTAAGAGATATCTTTTTCCAAGTATCCCAACAAACAATGGAAGACTTCCGTTACTTTATTGGAAAAAGATGTGACCATTTAGGAGAAAAATTTAAAGAACAACTAACAAAAATACCAGTACCAGATAAAGAAGAATTAGAGTTCTTTATGAATCCTAATAAAAAAATTGATTTTAAAAATTATATTTATGATGCTCCAGAAGATAAGATGGAGTCCCCAAGAGATACCTCTAAGAAAGTGTTAAATGGAGTGGTTCCCAATATCCCATTCATGATAGGAGGAGCCGCTGATACGTTTGGACCGAACAAAACCTATATTGAAAATGTTGGTAATTTTACATCAGAAAATCCATTAGGAAAAAATATCTATTATGGAGTAAGAGAACATGCAATGGGAGCGATTACCAATGGTCTAGCTCTATCAGGATATCGACCATATTGTTCTACTTTCTTATCATTCTCTGATTATTTAAAACCAGCCATGAGAATGGCATGTTTGATGAATTTACCAAATATTTATGTCTATACACATGATTCAATTAGTGTAGGAGAAGATGGACCAACGCATCAACCAGTAGAACAATTACTAGGATTGAGAACATTACCAAACTTTGAAGTATTCCGTCCAGCAGATGCGAATGAAGTCATTGGTTCTTATAAAGCCATTTTTGCTAAAGAAGGATCTCCTTCTGCTATCTTATTATCTAGAAACAGACTACCAATTCTAGAATGTACTAATTCCAGTGAAGTAGAAAAGGGAGGATATGTCGTAGTAGATACCATGTCCAAACCAGATGGAATTGTGATCAGTAGTGGAGAAGAATTACATACCGTATTAGAAGTTGCGAAGAACTTAAAAACAAAAGGAATTAATATTCGAGTAGTATCCATGCCAAATCTAAATCGCTTTATGATGCAAGACGAAGAATATAAAGAACTAATCTTACCAGTAGAAGTGAGAAAGATTGCTGTAGAAACCTCTCCAAGAGAATCATGGAATCAATTAATCTTCCATGATAAATATTTAATTACTTTAAATGAATTTGGAGCATCAGGTAAGTATAAAGAAGTTTATGAGAAATATGGATTTGATGCAAAAACCCTAGAAGAAAAAATAGAAAACCTATTAAAATAATAGGTTTTTTTATGGGAAAAACACTTGTCTAAATGAGAAGAATTCGTTACAATAAAAGCAAGGAGTGATAGAATGCTACAAGATATTTTATTAGTATTAGTTGGTTTATTACTAGGAGCTGTCATCGGTTTCTTCGTATCAAGATTCTTTATGAAAGATTATTTAAAGAAGAACCCACCAATTAATGAAGAGATGATTAAAGCATTAATGATGCAGATGGGAAGAAAGCCAAATCAAAAACAAATTAATCAAATGATGAAAGCCATGGAGAAATATCAATAGATATTTCTTTTTTATTGTAATTCCAAAATACCTATGGTATAATAAGACTCGATTTAGGGGGTCATAGTTATGACAAAAGACGATTATTTATTGACATTAAGTCTCTATCAATACAGAATGGGAGTATCATCTAAAAGAGAGTATTATAAAAAGATTGGGAATTTAATCAGAACCAATCAAGAGGCCATGATACCATCTTTTGAATTAGAAAATCCATTCTTAACAGCAGAAGATAGAGCGAAATTAAAAGAAAGTACAGACGAAAATACAGAAGATCATTTCGCATCTCAAATGATTTGGGCCATTCATTCTTATGTAGAAGAAGAAAAGAAAAAAGGAGGTCTTCCAAGACCAGAGATTGAAGCAGCGATTGAAGAAGAAATGAGAGAAAATCTACCGAGAAAAGAGATTCAAGATGTGATTGAAGAACAATTAGAAGGAATCTCTAGAAAAGATATCATAGAAGTAATTGATCAAGAGATGGAACAACAACCAAGAGTGATCATGACTTCTATTAATGGTCAAATCCTAGATACGATGAATGGGTTTGCAGTTGTAAAAGAAGAACAAACAGGAAAAGTTCATATGTTCTATCATGAGGGAGCAAACAATGTTATCAAGAAAGATACCATGACAACTTATGATAGATTAAGAGTAGATTCAGGTTATTATGTCAATTTTGAAGAGTATGTAAATAAGATGCTAGAAGAGATTGCAGAAACCTATCCAGATTTAGAAGAAATGATATTTGTTAAAAACGGAGAAGGAAAGAGTCTAGATACCGTTTTAGAAGAAGTATTAGATGCTCTAAGAAGAAAAGGAGCTATCCGTTTTGGACAAGCGATTCAAACAGCAAAAGTTAATTCTTATAAAGATTTAGTAATGATTCAAAAGAGAGAAGAAAGTTACAAAGGAGAATCCTTAACAACAGGATTATATGTACAACAAGAATTATTAAAGAAATTGTTAAGAGAATATCAATTAAGAATTACAACAAAGAAACCAGAAGAAAACAGTAAATAATTACAAAAGTATGCAAAAGCATACTTTTTTTGACATAGAAAAAGAAAAAACACTATTCTTATAATCTAGAATCGTTTATAATAAGATTGGATAGAATAAAAGAAGGTGTATTTATGGCAAAAACCGTTAATGTAAATTCCGTATTCAGTAGCATTTTAAATAGTTTAGATACCTTGAAAGGAGAATTAGATTCCTTAAGAGGAAAATATGATACAGGAATTTCTACAATCGGGGGAGTCAGTGTTAACTTTGGAACTTGGTCAGATAACGTTTCAACCAGATTTCAAAGTTATTATACAGATACCATTATGGCAGGAGTTAATAGCATTGATGGCGATATTGGGGGAGGAGGATTTAATTCCCTAATCACGACAACCGATAGCTTAATTGCTTCGATTTCAACCTGTAATACGTTACAAACAGATATTAAAGTAACGAAAAAAGAAATGCAAACAACTCCAAAAACCATTCGAGTAAAAACAGGAACCAAGAAAGTAGCGAATAATCCAGATTGGAGACCTTCCTACCAAGGAGGAAGCAATACAGATACTGGCTTCCATTATGAAGATGTTTATGAAACACAAGCAAACCCTGATTATACAGCTTTAG
>JAGCSA010000047.1 GCA_017964405.1 Bacilli bacterium | reverse complement strand
TTATATTCTTCTATATACAAAAGAAATGATTGCAGAAAACTTCAAAAACTTTATTGAATTTGATTATCAAAATGCAGAAGTCATTAAAATGATGAATCAAACTCCCCTATTATTAACGTATAATGCAGAAGAGTTAAGAAGAAGATTACAATATTATAAAGAAAAACATGTATTAAAAGAACTAAAAGAAAATAGTACGAATCTATTAATCAGTTTAGAGTTTATTCAAAAAAGAGAAAAATATATTAAAAACAATAAGAGAAGTGATCTATTCTTCAATGATAAAGAATTTGAAGAGAAATATCACATCATAAGAAAACAAGTCATAGAGGGGGTTAAATAATGGATGTATTAATACGATATGGTTTCTCGATGGAAGAGATTAAAAACATGATGGAAAATAATAAAGAAATAGAATCCATTCCAGATAAAAACATCTATGAAATGATTGATATTTTGGGAAGTATTGGATGTTTAAGTAATCATATTAAAAATATTTTCTATTCCAATCCATTCTGTCTATCAAGAAATCCAAAAGATATGAAAAAATGTATTGAAAAATTACAAGAGATGAATCTCATTCACTTAGAAATATTATTAGATAGTAATCCCTATTTATTAAATCTAGGAGAAAAAGAAATAGAAAAGATCAAAAAACAAAAAGAAAAAGAAGGATTATCAGAAGAAGCAATAAAAGATTACTTCTATTATCATTCGGATGAAATCTTTTAGGAGGGGCCTATGAACGTTGTTATTAGAGTCAATGATGAAATTAAAGAAAAAATGATTGAATACTACAAAGATAAAAAAAGAGATAAAGTGATTCCCTATGTCGTATTTCAAGCACAAGAAGAAGATACGGTCATTACGTTATATGAATCGGGAAAATGTATGTTTCAAGGAACCTCTGCCGATGTAGATGCAGCTATGTGGGGAACGGCTCTAGAAAATACAAAAGAAAAACAAGCAGAAAGAAAAAAAGAAGATCAAAAATACTATAATTGTAGTGCTGTAGGTTCAGATGAAGTAGGAACAGGAGACTATTTTGGACCCATTGTGGTGACCTCCTGTTTTGTATCGAAAGAGGATATTCCCTTCTTAGAAGGTTTAGGAGTGGGAGATTCTAAAAAGATAGATGATGAAAAAATATTGAAAATTGCACCCCAAATTGCTAAAAAAATCCCTTATAAATCAGTCATAGTAACGAACAAAGAATACAATGAAAAATATACCAAAGAAATGAATATGAATAAGATTAAAGCCATTCTTCATAATAAGGTACTCTATCAATTAGTGCAAGAAGAACATCCAAAATATGACTATATCATTGTAGATGAATTTGCAAGAGAAGCAAGATATTATGAATATGTAGGAGATCAACCTGCTATCCAAAGAGGAATTACCTTCTTAACAAAAGCAGAAGATAAAAATAATGCAGTGGGATGTGCTTCTATTATTAGTCGTTATTTATTCTTAAAAGAATTTGATAAGATGTGTGATGAAATCCATATTCCTCTTCCCAAAGGAGCAGGAAAAGATGTAGATGAAATGGGAGAAGAAGTAGTAGAAAAATATGGAGAAGAAAAGCTACAAGAAATTGCCAAAGTCAATTTTAAAAATACCGATCGAATTCTACATACCTTAATCTATTAAAAAGACGAAAGTCTTTTTTTCTTGTAAAAAAAAGAATCCTATGTTATAATACAACACATCAAGGGGATGATCATATGAATATGGGATTATTAAAAGAAATTGTAGAAGAATACAAAAAAACAAATCCTAAAAAAGGAAAAAAATTAGAAAAATTAGTTCTCCGTTACGAACATGAAAAAGATGAATGTAAAAAGGATGAATTAAAGAAAGTGATTCGTGGATTCTTACATGTAATCTTTTCTAAAAGTATTGATAATGAAAGTCAATTTATTATGGATTATGTATCACAGTATATTAACGAAGGATGCCATCAAATCGAAAGAAAAGCAGGAGATGGATGGAATGTTAGTTATACAGGCGCTGTAAGAATGATGGTAGAAAACGGAAAACTAATCATTACCAACTACATTCCAAGAGAATACAAAAAAGGATTCTATTTAGATACACCTAGTAAATTACCAGTAGAAGCAAAGAAAAGAGAAGCAGAGTTCTATATGGATCATGACTTCTATTTAGGACAAGTTAGTAAAGATATGGATTCTTATCAAACAGTTGTATCTGGAGGATATACACCAAATCCTGGAGTAGAAAGAGAATTCTTAGAAAAGATTCTTACTTGTATCAATGCTCCAAGAATAAAAGAAATTGAAAAATTAAAAGCAGAAGTAACAGAAAAAGTTAGGATTTCCTAACTTTTTTTCTTGTATAAACTAAATGTTTGTAAGAAATAGAATTCTCTTCACATTCCCCAATAACTTGAGAATCCCATTCTTTCTTATTGAAAGATGGAAAATAGACATCTGCATCAGATTCTGCATCAATCTCTGTTAAGATCAATTTATCAGAATATGCTAACATCTCCTGATAAACAGTAGCTCCCCCTATAATCATAACTTCTGGTATATCTCTCACCTTTTCAAGGAGCTCTTCAACAGAATGAACAACTAGAATGGCAGGATCCAGTTCTAAATTCCGTCTCGTTAAAACGATATGTTTTCTGCCAGGTAATAGTTTGGGAAGAGACTCTAATGTCTTATATCCCATCACAACTGGTTTTCCCATCGTTTGTTCTTTAAAAAATTTCATATCTTCCTTAAAATGCCATATCAAATCATTATTTTTACCGAGTTCTAAGTTTTTGCCAACAGCGGCAATCATAGTTATATTCTTCATATTAAATACCTAATGGGAATTTTAATTGAGGATTTTGTTTTTTAACTTTTTGAATGGCATCTGGATCTAAGATTTGGAAATCAGCAGTTGTGAATTCTTCCCAATTCTTAGCACCTTCTCTTAATTTGATTGTAGCATCTACTCCATCAACTGGTTCCCGATTTAGCATCGTAATCGCTTGATCAATATGGCGATCATAGATTTGAACATTGACTGGCTTCCAAGTAAAGACTCCTGGTTTCATGCCTACTTCTCTCGCAACCATCATTAAGAGTTCTGCATATTGAACTTGATTGATACAACCAGCTGTTGCGAAGTCTGATGATCTCTGAACCATCGTCATATCTAAGTAATCTTTTCCATCCCAATCATGTCTGACATTCCAAATGGTTAAGAAGGCACAAGGTTTTAATCCATGAGGCTTTTCAAAATCATCGATTTGCCATAGACAAGTGATTAATCTTCTAGAATCTGGATTCGGTTTCGTTCCTTTTTCTAGATTTCCTTTAATAACATCAATTACTTCTTTTTTCATCATGTTACGAGGTCCTGTTGTTCCTCCATAACAAGATCCGATCGTTGGATGTCCTTCTTCATTCAAAACAAAGTTTCCTTCTTGATCACGAATAGCCCAATCTACCCACCAGTCATTAAGCTTGTTTTCGCTAGCAGGTTTCGAATCATCCCAAGTTCTCGTTCCTTGTAATTCATCAAATAAAACTAAATCATTGGATTGTTTCTGATAAATCCATAAGATTTCGGCACAACTTACCTTGGTCGCAATCGGACGAAGCGTAATCATAGGAGTCTCTCCTTTAGACAAATCATAAGAACATTCAATTCCTGTATTGACACTCAATGTATGAGCAGGAACCCAAATCTCTACTCCATTTTCTTTTACTTTTACTTGTTCCTTGTCTCCAACAGGAATTCTCTTTCCTTCTTTCGTTTTGACAAGGTTTCTTTCCTCATCATAGATAGCTCCTTCATAGAAATCTTCATAATGAGGTCTAGGATCATGATCTAAACATCCTTCTTGTAGGATCTTATCCATGATCAGTTTCGTATACATATCTCCTTTTGTTCCAACAGGTTGTCCATCCTTACCTACTAACAATCCATTTTTTACTTTGGGTTTGCGATAAGAAGTTCTTCTTAGTTTAACAGGTTGCTCCCCTAGTTTAATCTTTTCTAAGTTGAATCGATCTAAATCAAATTTACTCATAACTACCTCCCTAAATAGCTTCAATTTCATTATATAAGAAAAAGAGGATAAGAGACAAGAATAGAAAAGGATTTTTTTCAAAAAAGAAAAAAGAGAACTAATCGTTCTCTTTTGTAAATTTGTTAAATTTCGTAATTTCATCGGTGTCTAAGTCTGTTTGATCTAACTTTTCAATCAAACTCTTTTGTTCACGAGAAAGCTTCTTAGGAGAATAGACTTTAAAGACAACATACATATCTCCTTTATGATGACGGAATGCATTGTCGACACCTTTTCCCTTGATTCTCTCTTTATCTCCACTATTGGTACCAGGAGAGACATTTAACTTCACATTTCCATATAAAGTAGGAATACTCTTCTTACAACCCAAAATGGCTTCTGTAATCGTAAGAGGTACTTCTAGATAGATATCGTCATCATCTCGGATAAAGTAATCATGTTCATCAACTACAAATTCGATGTATAGATCCCCGTTGTCTCCTCCATTTTGTCCAGGGTTACCCTTTCCACTCACTCTTTGACGGTCACCCGTATTGATACCAGCAGGAATATTAATTGTTAAGTTCTTATGATTCTTAACTTTACCTTTCCCACCACATTCAGAACATTTTCTCTTATACGTATGTCCCGTACCACGACAATCAGGACAAGTAGATGTCGAAGTAAAAGCCCCTAAAATGGTACGTTGTTGGGTCGTAACAGTTCCTCTACCATGACAAGTAGAACACTCTTCTCGGTCAAACCCACCATTACCATGACATTTATCACAATCTTCAACAACATCGACTCCAAACTTCTTTTCTGCTCCATAAATCGCTTCTTCAAAAGAAAGATTCATACGCATCAAGATATCGCTTCCTCGACTGACACGAGGTCCCGAACTTCTTCCTCCTCCAAAGTCAGAGAAACCACCAAAGCCTCCACCGGAAGCTCCTCCAAAAATAGAGTCGAATATATCTCCAAAGTCAAATCCTGCCCCATCGAATCCAGAGAATCCACCAGTACCATAACCTCCAGGTCCTCCCTGAGAAGGTCCATGACCAGCTACACCAGCATGACCATATTGATCATACATCTTTCTCTGATTCTCATCGGATAAAACAGAATAAGCTTCTTGTACTTCTTTAAATTTATCTTCTGCATGAGGATCATCTTTATGTAAATCTGGGTGTAATTCCTTGGCTTTTTTACGGAAGGCACTCTTGATTTCAGCTTCCGTTGCACCTTTAGAAATTCCTAAGACTTCATAAAAATCACGTTTTTCTGCCATCACCCTTCACCTCTATTCATTCACAATTTTTTCAAATTCTTCTACTAAAGAATCAAAGTATGCGATTGCATCACAATAGACATGCTCATCTTCTAAGTTCACTCCTAAAATAGAATAGACTTCCATAGGCCATTTATCACTACCTACTTTTAAGAAATCTAAATAATGATGCAAAGTATCTGAATCTCCTTTTAAAATTTTAGAAGCAATACTACAAGCAACACTAATACAAATCGCATAACTATATAAGTAAAAATTCATATAATAATGACTTCTAGTAACCCAACTATTCTTTAATAAGTCATCACAGACAACAGAATCTCCATAATACTTTTCAAAAGATTCCATCGAAATCGTATCTAAATACTCTTTCGTAAGCATATTTCCTTCGTGAACATAAGAATACATCTCTTCTTCTAGTTTTCCTTCTCGAACAGCTCCAAATAAGTTAGAAACAACGACATCTAAAATATTAGAAATACCTGCTAACTTTTCTTCTTTAGTTTTTCCATTTTTCGCAAGATAACTAGATAATAAACATTCATTCGTAAGAGAAGCAACTTCTGCCACAATAGAAGGAACATCTCGATATTGTAATGGATTATTTTCTTTTACAAATTGATGATGAACATTATGTCCTCCTTCATGAGCAATCGTACTGACACTTTCTAATCCTCCATTATAACTCATTAAAATACGAGAATTATTTCTCATCGTAGAGAAACTATATCCACCACCACATTTACCCTTATATTGACAATAATCAATATAACGATCATCTATAATTTTTTGAAATTTCTTTTGATATTCTTCTCCTAAAGGAGAAACGGCTTTTAAAATCATACTTTGAGCATCTTCAATCGAATACTCTTTATCACTTTTGGATAATTCCAAAGCAATATCATAAGAAGTTAATTTTTTTAAACCTAAAACTTTTCGTTTTAAATCATAATATCTATGTAGAGAATCCAAATGATTTTCTACTGTAGAAGTTAATGTTTCAAATACTTTAGAAGGAATATTCCATTGAAATAGTTTTTTATCCCAAGAAGAATCAAAATGACGAATATTGGCAATCGCATCTTGCATCGATACAAAGCTCGATAGAAACATAGCATTCAAAGGAGAATACTCTCCTAACTTTGTTTGAAATTGATCTCTTACTTGATGACGAATCTCTTTTTCTCGATTATGCATCAAATAACGATAATTATTTGCAGCAATCTCTACATCTTCTCCCTCAACAGTAACATCACCATAATGATGAAGATTATTGACCAACATAGAAGACATATCACTAAAATGATTCATAGAATTACATAAACTAGAAATAATCATCTCTTCTTTTTCACTTAAAACATGCCCTTTTTCACGATACGTTTGATCAAGCATTGCTTTATATTCCAATAATTTCGGATTCTTATCAAATAAAGCTTCATAATCTTTTTTCGATAATTTTAATAATTCAGGTGCAAAGAAATGAATATGATTTACTAATTCTAAGTTTAAGATTTCTGTTTGATTCTTTCTTTCAATCGATTCCGGAATTCCTAATTCTTGATCATTCACTAAATAAGCATAAACATATAAGTCTTCCCAATCAGCGATTACTTCTGTTTGTAATTGTAAGAAATCATATAATTGTTTCGGATTTTTCGTACATCCTACATAAGAACCTAATTTTTCAATATTTTGGAGAGTCTTTTGAAACGTTTTTTGAAAACTTTCTTCTCCATCAATATACTCTGTTAGATCCCATTTATATTTTTCTTCTACACTACTTCTATTTTTATAATTCTTCATGAGCAATCCTTTCTAAATCCGTGAAAAGTTCTAGCAAAAGCTAGAACTTTCACGAATACTCTTATTCTTCTTCAATATCTGCTTCTTCTACATCGTCATCTTTTTTCTTTTTCTTTTTATCTTTCTTCTTGTCTTTCTTTTCTTCTTCCTCATCTTCGTCTTCATTAGATGATTCTTCTGCTTGACGTTGTTTTGCAGCTTCTTCATATACTTTTGTAGCTAAAGCCATTGCTTTTTCTTGAAGTTTATCTTTCTTTGTTTTAATTTCTTCGATATCTTTCTTATCTAAAGCTTCTTTTAATTCTTTAATTAATTCTTC
>JAGCSA010000046.1 GCA_017964405.1 Bacilli bacterium | reverse complement strand
TTATAATAAGAGCCAGGTGATTTTATGGAGTTCCATTATCTTTTAGCAAAACAAGCTGTTTTACAAAAAAATGTAGATGCTTCGCTCTATCCTTTTATGGTTTGTTCTTTATATGGACTTCTTTCGAAATATAAGGGATATGAACCTATTGTTTTAGATTTATTTAGTATGACTAATTTCTATATTGAAGAAGGAACCGTTCCAGAAATTTTAAAAAAACATCATATCGAAATGGATTTTACGACTCCGATTGATGATTCCGATGATGAATACATGAAAGTATTAGGAGCTTCGAATCAAGGTCATTCTTTTGTACAAAAGGATGATGGAACGATTCGTTATCAACAGGATTATCCCTTTGTTATCTGTAGTTTAAATTGTCAGAATCCTTCCCGTATTCTCAATGCTTTCTGTCATGAGATGGGGCACTTAATTAAAGGAGAAAAAGACAGTGTTTGGTATTATGGAGAAGAAGATGTTGATCCTATCTATGTCATCCGTACTGGGCTTGCTCATTATTCGATTGGCTTTCAAGATCATTTTCAAAAAATGATTGCTAAGAATCAGTATCTCGTTTTAGATGAGTCTATTAATTGTATTCAAACAACGGATGTCATGCAGGAAATTCTTGCTTTAAAAGAATTTTGCCCTGATCCTGAAATTGTTTCTTATATTGATTCTTTAGATGCTGACTCTTTAAAAGAAGATATTGGTTATCAAGATATGGTTCAACTACTTCGTCTTTTTTGGAATCAAGAATCTTTTCGAGGAAGTATTGAAGATAACATTGTAGAGGGAAATATTGATGCCATTGTTCATTCTTTTGATTCCTTGATGGAACAGGAAGGTGCTTTTGATCAGCTATCGGAGTGGTTAGAAGATGTCTTTCTCTTAGCGCAAACCAATCGAGGAGAAATTACAGGAGAGTCTGTTGACAATATTCATAAAATGGCGGCAGAATATAAAAAAAGAGTTAAATCCAACAAAAAAGAGGATTAGAAAAATACTTTTTCTTTTCATTTCTCTTTTTTTTTGCTAAAATAGTCTTGTTGAGGTGGTAGACATGCTATTAACAAAAGATATTCTAGATGAAAAAGATAGTCGTTTACGAGAAATTAGTAAAGAAGTAACATTTCCTCTTACAGAAGAAGATCATAAAACGATTGATACCATGATTCAATATCTACATGATAGTCAAATTGAAGAATTGTCTGAAAAATATAATTTACGTCCTGGAATGGGCTTATCTGCTATTCAATTAGGAATTCCGAAACGTTATTTTGTCGTTGTGAATGAATTAACGGGACCAGATGATGAAGAAAAAGAATTTGAAAATTATATTATTATTAATCCAAAGATTATTAGTAATTCTGTTGAAAAAATCTATGTAGATGAAGGAGAAGGTTGTCTATCTGTTAATCGTCCTGTAGAAGGAATTGTTCCTAGATATGCAAGAGTTACTTTAGAAGCCTATGATATGGATGGTAATAAAGTACAAATCCGTGGAAGAGAAGATTTAGCAATCTGCTTCCAACATGAAATTGATCATTTAAATGGAATTCTATTTACGGATCATATTGATCCTAAAAATCCATATAAAGGAAAAGACCAGATGCGTGGCATCTAGTCTTTTTTTGTAAAGTCCTTTTTATTTTTTTCATTAGTATTCTTCTTTTCCCTATTATTCTAATTATTGCCCATTTCAAATACCGAAAAGAAGAAAAAGAAACAACCGTCTATTATGGAAGAGCCTCTGTATTTGATCGAAAAACAGTATCCGATGGAGATGGAGGATCTATTTATTATGTACGAGTTTGGGATGAAAAAAATCATGTTTTAAATCATTGGTTTTCTGTTGGAAAACATTTTTATGAGAATGGAAAAAGAGGTATTTTATATTTAATTGTGACGGGAGAGAATTATCGAGTTGAATTTGAAAAAGGAGAAGATTAAATCTTCTCCTTTTTTATATGACTTCATGAGCATCTTCTAATTTAACACTGACTAATTTCGAAACACCAGACTCTTGCATCGTAATACCATATAAGGTGTTAGCAAACTCCATGGTTTTCTTTTTATGGGTAATAATTAAGAATTGTGTTTTATCTTGATAATGAGATAAATATTTACCAAAATGTTGAACATTGGCTTCATCTAAAGCTGCTTCTACTTCATCGAATACACAGAATGGAACTGTTCTAACATTTAGAATGGCAAATAATAAACTGATCGCTGTTAAAGTCTTTTCTCCACCGGATAACAAACTGATGGTCGTTAGTTTCTTTCCAGGAGGAGATGCTACAATATCTACCCCTGTATTTAAAATATCTTCTGGCATTGTCAATTTTAAATCTGCATGTCCACCACTAAATAATTCTTTAAATACTTTTTGGAATTCTACTCGAATTTGATCAAAGGTTGTTTTAAATTCTTCTTTCATGACATCATCCATTTCATTCATAATGTCTAGAAGGGTTGTTTCTGCATTGAACAAGTCTTCTCTTTGTTTCGTTAAGAATTCATATCTTGTACTAACTCTTTCATATTCTTCAATGGCATTTAGATTAACCATACCAATTCGTTTGATATTCGCACGATAAACATTCACTTTCTTTCGTGCTTCTTCTGGTTCAATATCTAATACATAATCTTGTTTTGCTTTTTCGTATGTTAATTCATATTCTGTTGATAGAATATTTAGCATATTATCTAATTTCACATCGGAACGATTCATCGTAATCTCTAAATCACGAGCTTCTTTTTCTAGAGAACGAAGTTTTTCTCTTTGTAGTTTATCCATTGCTTGATTTTCTTCCATCTTACTCTTTAATCGATCTATTTCTCGATTTAAAGATTTAATATGAAGTTCTAACTCTTCTTTAAAAGCAGTTTTTTCATGATAGATACGAATTAATTCTTGTTCTTTTTCACTAATCGAATTATTTTGAATAGATTCTAATGATTCTCTCTCTTTTAAAATACTCTGTAATTTTTCATCTAATTCTTTCTTTTCTTGTTTTTTAGAACCAAGCATTTCTTTTAGTCTGACTCTTTCTTTGGAAAGAGTAAATAATTTGTCTTCTTGTTCTGTCATTTCTTTTGCTTGATCTTGTAGTTCTTGTTCTATCTCCTCTACTTCCTTCTTTAGAAGATTACTGGTTTCTTCTAAATGTCTTAATTCTTGATTCAATAGAACAGCACTTTTTGTAATATTCGCAGATCCTCCTGTTAGAGAACCTCCTACATTTACAACATCTCCCTCTAATGTTACAATCTTATATTTTGCTTGAATCATATGAGAAAGACGTGTAGCAGCGTCCATATCAGTAGCAACAACTACATTTCCTAATTGGTTTTTAATCACACAATCATAATCTCGATTATAAGTAATTAAATCCGACATGATTCCTAAATAATCTACACTATTCTTTAAGATATTAATGGATTCATGATCTACAAATCTTTCTTTGATAACAGATAATGGGAAGAATGTTGCTCTTCCTAATCTTTCTTCTTTTAAGAAAGCAATTGCTTTTTTGGCAGATTCTTCATCTTTGGTAATAATAAAGTTCTTACAAGAAGAAATCGCTGTATTTAATGCTTTTGCATATTGTTCTTCACAATCTAATACGTTTCCTATCGTATTATAGATTCCTTTTAAAGAAGTATTCTTTAAGACTCTTCTTACACTATTTGGCATATCAGAACCTTGCTCTATTTCGATTTGTAGATTGTCCATTTTTTGTTTAATCGAAATTAATTCTTGATTATGTCTTGTATGTTCATTCATTAATAAATTCTTTTTT
>JAGCSA010000045.1 GCA_017964405.1 Bacilli bacterium | reverse complement strand
TAACAAAATAGTTTACTTATAGGAGAGTAGGTTACTCTCCTTTTTAATGAATCATATATAGCGTTAGGAGGAATAATAATGTTTAGTGCAAGGGATGTAAAAGAATTAAGAGAAAAAACAGGTGCTGGAATGATGGATTGTAAGAAGGCACTAGAAGCATGTGAAGGTAACCAAGATAAAGCAGTTGATTGGTTAAGAGAAAAAGGGATTGTTAAGGCTGCTAAGAAAGAATCAAGAATTGCTGCTGAAGGAATTACAGTAGGTGCTGGAGATCAAGATAAAAACGAAGCAATTATTTTTGAAGTTAATTGTGAAACTGATTTCGTTACAAAAAATGAAAACTTCAATGCATTAGTAAAAGAATTAAGAGATACTTTAATGTATGCAGAATGTAATAATACACAGGAAGCATTAGAGACTAAATTAAAAGATGGTAAAACTGTTCAAGAAAGAATTGTTGAAGAGACTGCAACTATTGGAGAAAAGATTAGTTTTAGACGTTTCCAAAGAATTACTAAAAAAGATGATGAAATATTTGGTATTTATTCACACATGGGTGGAAAAATTACAGCTATCGTTGTAGTTAAAGGATCAGACAGAGATATTGCAAGAGATGTTGCAATGCAAGCTGCTGCTATGAATCCAATTGCTGTTAATCGTGATTCTGTTCCAGAAGATGTTGTAGAACATGAAAAAGAAATGATTAAAGCAGAAATGAAGAATGATCCAAAGAATGAAAAGAAACCAGAAGATATCTTAGATAAGATGGCTGTTGGTAAACTTGGTAAATTCTTTAAAGAAAATTGTTTAGTAGAGCAAGACTTTATTAAAGATTCTTCTATGACTGTTGAACAATACGTAAAAGACAATGGTGGAGAAGTACTATTTATGGTAAGATATGCTGTTGGTGAAGGTATTGAAAAGAGACAAGAGAATTTTGCTGAAGAAGTAGCTGCTCAAATGAATGCTGCTAATTAATTTGTAAAAAAAAGAGTTTCCTACTCTTTTTTTATTTCTTTTTTGTTCATTTTCTATTATACTAATGATAGTGTGAGGTTTTCATGGAAGAAAAAAAGAGTGAAGATAAAAAAGAAGAAGAACATGTTATTTTTATTGATCGTTTAGTAGATTTTCCTCATGAGAGAGAAAAGGAAGAGGAGAAGCAGGAAACTCACGAGTAAATATCGGATTTATACTTGTTTTTTTGTGTTTTTTTGGTATAATAAGCAAGTAATAGAGGGGATGATTTGATGGCGAAGAAATCTTCAGGAAATGCTGTTAAAAAAATTGATGAACAAATTAAAATGTTAGATGCTAACAGTAAAGATTCTCGTACTGTCAAAAAAGCATCTTCTAAAAAAACAACGAGTACTACGAGAAAGAGTACTACTACTAAGAAGACTACAACGACTCGTGATAAAGTAGTAGTTGCTCCTACAAAGAAGAAGAGTACTTCTACTACTACGAAAAAGACTAGTACTTCTAAGAATATTCGTGGAGGAGTCGTTGCTCCTAAGAAAAAGAATACTACCAAGACGATTACCAAAGAAAAAATAAAGAATGAGTTACAAGACTTCAAAACGAAGAAAGATCAAGTAGAAGTTGTTGTTGATAGGGAAAAGAAAAAAGAATTAGAATCAGAAGTTAATAAGATATTAGAGATTGAAGATTCTTACCCAGAAGTAGAAATTCCTAAATTTATTCAAGAAGATAAACCAGAAGTAGAAGAGACCAAAGAAGATTTAGGAAGTAGGGTAAAAGACTTCTTAGAAAAAGAAGATGAGAAAGAATCTTTCAAAGGAGAAGTTGTTCCAACTTATGAGAAAACAGAATTAGATGATGTTAATGTTATTAAATTTAATGATCGAAAACCAACTCCTAAATCTACATTAAAGAAAAAAGAGAAAAAAGAAGAGATTGAAGATCTTAAATTAGAGAAACCAATTGATTTAGATCATATGGAACAACTAGAGGAATATAAGATTGTAGAAGAATTTGAGAAAGATATTCCTCCTGTTAAGAAAGAAGTTAAAAAACAACAAGAGTTTACAAGAAAGAGAAAAGGAAAAGGATATGTTGTTACTAAGAAGCCAACATATCATGAATTAGAAAAAGATTTAAGAGGTTTATACGATAAAGTAGAAGATGTTGTCGATGACTTTGATGAAATGCATCAGACAGGACTTCCTAAGATAGAAGAAAAGCCTTCTAAAAAGAAGTTTACTTTATTTGGTAAAAAGGAAAAGACTCCTAAGACAACACCTGTTAAAACACCTGTTAAGAAACCTGTTATTATTAAACCAACAACACCTGTACAAAAACCAGTTGTTGTTCCTAAAAAGAAAAAAGTAGTAAGAGAAATTGAAGAGATTGATCCTAATGAAAGACCAAGTTTATTAGATCACATTAGTCAGAAAGTATTAAATTTCTTCTTGATTGTTTTATTTACAATTTTCTTCTTAATGACAATTGCCTTTATTGGATTTGTGATTTATGTAAGTACTTTTTAGTACTTTTTTCTTTTCTTTCTTTTCTACTTATACTATAATTAATGGTAAGGAGAGATGATTAATGGATAGTGATATGATTCTTTTAGAAATGACGGATAAAATGGATAAGACGATGGAAAATTTAGCACATCGTTTTGCGACAGTAAGAGCAGGAAGAGCGAATCCTTCTAGTTTAGATGGTGTTATGGTAGAGTATTATGGTACTCCAACCCCTTTAAAACAGTTAGCAACCATTTCTGTTCCAGAAGCGAGACAATTATTAATTAAACCATTTGATAAGAGTAGTTTAGGTGCTATTGAGAAAGGGATTTTAGCAGCCAATTTAGGATATAATCCTGGAAATGATGGAGAAACCATTCGTATTGTGATTCCTGAACTTACGGAAGAAAGAAGAAAAGAATTAGCCAAACAAGTAAAAGCTCTTGCAGAAGAAGCTAAAGTTTCTGTTCGTAATATCAGAAGAGAAGGTATGGAAGATTTAGAAAAAGCTGAGTTACCAGAAGATGAAGAAAAAGGAATGGAAAAAGAGATTCAAGATTTAGTTAATGAGTATAATAAAAAGATTGAAGATAGCTTAAAAGAGAAAGAGCAAGAATTACTAACGGTATAGTAATTCTTTTTTGGAGGATTTATGTTATTTGATGGAAAATTAGTAAGAGAAGAGTGTTTAAAAAAATTAAAACGAAAATATAGTAAGATTCATGTAGGATTAGTTGTTATCCAAGTAGGGGATGATTTTGCTAGTAACAAGTATATTGCTCAAAAAGAAAAACTTGCGAATGAATTAGGAGTTGATTTTCAGTTAGTTAAATTAGAAAAAACAACGACTAAAAAACTATGTGATTTGATTGATACCTTTAATAAAGATTCCAATGTACATGGTATTATTGTTCAATTACCAATTCCAAAGGAATTAGATTATGATGTTATTCGGAATCAGATTGCTCCTAATAAAGATATTGATGGAGTAAATGATGTGAATGTGCTAAGAGTCTTCAATCATCATCCAGATGCCTTAGTTCCTTGTACTGCTCTTGGGATTATGAAAATACTCGATTACTATAAGATTCCATTAGAAGGAATGGATGTTACGATTATTGGTCGGAGTATTCATATTGGAAAAGCACTATTCAGTTTATTATTAAATCGGAATTGTACGGTGACTATTTGTCACTCCAAAACAAAAGATTTAAAAGTCCATACAAAAAAAGCAGATATGGTGATATCTAGTGTTGGAAAAGCTAATTTTATTACACAAGATATGGTTAAAAAAGATGTTATATTAGTAGATGTTGGATTTAATTATTTAGATGGAAAGATCTGTGGAGATGTTTCTAAAGATGTAAAACATTATCAATACCTTACACCTGTTCCAGGTGGGGTAGGACAAATGACTGTTTATTCAATTTATGAGAATTTAATCAAAGCTTATGAATTAAATCAAAAATAAAAGAATACTTGTCATTGTATGATGAATTATGCTATAATAAGCCTATCGATGTTGATCAAGGAGTAGTAATTTTATGCATCCTTTTAGAGAGTCTATGGTTGGTGAAAATAGATAGGATAGTAAAATGAATTCGCCTTGGGAGTTCTTATTAATCATAAGCGTATATCTTGCGTTAAAAGATGAAAGTGTATAGTAATAACTATAAATTAAGGTGGTACCGCGGATTCTCCGTCCTTAAATTTATAGTTATTTTTTTTAGGGGAGAGGGTATACATGAAGAAGAGATATATATTTGATTTAGATGGTACATTAATGAGAGGTGGATTTTCTGGAACAACGGATCAATACTTACTCGATCGTTTAGGAGAAGATGTAAGACCTGTTTTAGGAAATATGAAGGAGTATCTAGGGAGATATGAGAGATATTATCGAAGATATACCGATGAGGATTTAAGTCGATTTTTATCTCTTAGTACCAATCTTTCTTTCACACCTGAAATGATTCGTGAATGGGATGAGTTAGTGACTGCTGTACCCAATACATTAGAAGAAGGTGTCTTTGAAACTTTAGAGACTTTAAAGGAAAGAGACAAAGATTTAGTGGTTCTTACGAATTGGTTTACAGAAAGTCAAAGAAAAAGACTAGAAAATGAGGGATTACTTCCTTATTTTAGTGCAGTCTATGGAGGAGATATTTCTACAAAACCACATAAAGAAGCTTACTGGATTGCTTCTGGAGAGTTTGCTCCTGATGAATGTGTCTTTATTGGAGATAATGTAGATTTTGATTATATTGGACCTAAGTCATGTGGATTTGATTCGATATTGTATGATAAAAATGATGTTCATCATAAGAGTATCGTAAAAGTAAAAAGATTAAATGAGATTACAAAAATGTATGAAAGATAAATAGGAGGTCATTATGGAAAATAAAAAGTTTGATGAAATCAAAAAGAGTTTAGAAGAAGATTTAAAAGATGTAGAAGATTTAAAAGTACTGGATGATTTACGAATTAAATATTTAGGGAAAAAAGGTCTTATTACGGAATTAAATAGTGAGATTAAAAATGTTCCGAATGAAGAGAAAAAAGAATTTGGAATGAAAGTGAATGAATTAAAAGATCAATTTAATACATTCTATGATTCTGTAAAAGAGAGATTAGATCAAGCTGCTTTAAATGAGAGATTAGAGAAAGAAGCCATTGATATTAGTCTACCTTCTACGAAAGTACCGGTAGGGGCTCCTCATATATTAGAGAAGGTTATTGAAGAAGTAGAAGAAGTCTTCTTATCGATGGGATATGATGTAGTAGATGGACCTGAAATAGAGGAAGATAAATATAACTTTGAGATGTTAAATATTCCAAAGGGACATCCTGCTAGAGATGCACAAGATACATTCTATATTGAAGGAGAAGAAATTCTTCTTCGTAGTCAAACTTCTCCTGTACAAGTTAGAACGATGTTAAAGGGAGAAGGAAAAGTACCAATTCGTATGATTTGTCCTGGTAAGACTTATAGAAGAGATGATGATGATGCTTCTCACTCTCATCAATTCATGCAGATTGAAGGATTATTAGTGGATAAAAATATTAGTCTTTCTGATTTAAAAGGAACGATGGATGTTTTATTTAAGAGATTGTTTGGAAAAGATGTAGAAACTCGTTTTCGTCCTAGTTATTATCAATTTACAGAACCTTCTGTCGAAGTAGATATTACTTGTGTGAACTGTCATGGTAAAGGATGTAATGTCTGTAAGCATACAGGATGGGTTACGGTTGTAGGAGCTGGAGTCGTTCATCCCAATGTCCTTCGTATGAGTGGATATGATCCCGATGTATGGAGTGGATTTGCTTTTGGTTTTGGAGCAGAGAGACTTGCTATGATGAAATATGATATTAATGATATTAGAACTTTCTATAATGCAGATTTAAGAGAAGCAAAAGTATTTGATAGGGAGGATGAGGAATAATGATTAGTTTAAATTGGGTAGGAGACTACATTGATATAAAAGATCAAGATGCTCATGAATTAGCAACGAAGATTACCAAAGCTGGTATTAATATTGAATCCGTTGTTACTCATCAAATCAAAGGATTAGTGATAGGTGAAGTAGAGCATGTAGAAGATCATCCTGATAGTGATCATTTACACGTATGTAAGGTTAATATTGGAAAAGAAAAATTACAAATTGTCTGTGGAGCTCATAATGTAAGAGAAGGCATTAAAGTCATTGTCGCAACTGTTGGAACCATCTTACCAGGAGATTTTGAAATCAAAGAGAGTAAGATTCGTGGAGTAGACTCTTGTGGTATGATGTGTGCTTTATTCGAATTAGGATTAGAAGAGAAAACAGATGAGACGTATGCCAAAGGAATTGCGGAATTAGATCCAGAGGCTCCTGTGGGAGAAGATCCTTTAGTATACTTAGGACTTGATGATACTTTATATGATTTAGATATTCATAAACATCGTAATAATGATTGTTATTATCATATTGGATTTGCATATGAGATTGCTTGTATTTTAAATCGTAAAGTTACGTTACCAAGCCTAGAATACAAAACGATCAAAGAAAAAATTCAAGATCATTTTAAACTAGAAGTAACCACTCCTAAATGTAGTTATTATATGGCTAGAGAAGTGAGAAATGTTCATATTGGAGAAAGTCCAGATTTCATTAAGAGAAGATTACTTGCAGCTGGTATGAGACCTATTAATAATGTAGTTGATATTTCCAATTACGTTATGTTAGAATTTGGAAATCCATTACACTTCTTTGATAAAGATAAATTAGGAGATAGGATTGTTGTTCGAGATGCGAAAGACAAAGAAGAAGTTACTACATTAGATGGAAAAGTAAGAGTACTAGATTCTTCTGATATTGTTATAACGGATGGAGAAAAGATAGTTTGTATTGCAGGTGTTATGGGAGGAGAAAATACAGAAGTTGATGAAAATACGAAGAATATTTTAATTGAATCTGCTATTTTTGATCCAGTTTCTATTCGTTATACTTCTCGTAAACTAGAACTTCCTAGTGAAGCTTCTATTCGTTATGGAAAAGGATTAAATTATGAATATACAGAGATGGCTTCTAGGAGAGCTTGTCACTTATTAGAAAAATATGCAGGAGCAGAAGTATTAGAGGGATATGTCTTAATTGATCATGAAGATCATTCTGAAAAGAAATTATCATTCCAACCAGAAGATGTAGATTCTATTTTAGGAATTACGATTTCAGAAGAAGATATGAAACATGAATTAGAACGATTAGATTTCCCTTATACATTAAAAAATGGGACGTTTATCGTAACGATTCCTCGTAGAAGATTAGATATCGATGCGAATGTCAATGATATTGCAGAAGAAATTGGTAGATTATATGGTTATAATAACTTAGTTTCTTCTTTACCAAATATTCCTATTCGAAGAGGAGAATATATTGGAGATGTTAAATACCGTAAGATTGTTTCTAAGAGATTACGTAGTTTGGGATTAAATGAAGTAAAAACTTATACATTAGTAAGTCCTGAAATGGCAGAGAAGTTCTCTTATGAAGATAAAAAATGTGTTGTTTTACCAAATCCAATGAGTGTCGATAAGAGTGTTGTTCGTAAGAGTATTCTTCCTTCTTTCATGAATGTATATGAATATAATAAAGCTCGTGGTGTTAAAGATGTATCCATTTATGAAATTGCGAAGACTTATGATTCTTCTTACAACGAAGTTAGTAAGATTGCTGGATTAATGACAGGGGATTATGCCTTTAATGATTGGAGAGGGAATCAAGAAATTGACTTCTATGTTGTCAAAGGAATTGTTGAAAATGTACTAGATTACATGGGTTATGAAAAGAGATATTCTTTTGTACGTAGTCATTGTAGTGATCTTCATCCTGGTGTACAAGCTTCTATTGTATTAGATGGAAAAACGATTGGAATTATCGGAAAAGTACATCCTAATATTACGAAGAATAATGTCTTTGTATTTGAGATGGATTTAAATAGTCTATTTGGAAGAACCAATAAATTAAAATATAAAGAGGCTTTCAAATATCCAAGTATTCAAAAAGATATGGCTTATATTATCGATAAGAATATTGATGTTTCTGAAATAATTAAAACCATTCAAAAGACTGCGAATAAGACACTGCAAGAAGTATCTGTATTTGATGTTTATGAAGGCGATAAAATAGATGCTTCTAAGAAGAGTGTTGCCTTCAACTTAGTCTTTAATGGAGTCGATCGTACTTTAACAGATGAAGAAGTCATGGAAAGCTTTAATAAGATTATTGACAAAGTAGTGTCAACTCATCATGCAGAATTAAGAGATAAATAGTTTTATCTCTTTTTTTGTGATATATTGATATTAGAATAAAGGAGGGCTAGTATGCCAAGAAAAAAGAAAGAAGAAGTCAAAGTAGAAGAAAAAAATGATGCTAGATGGAAACATGTATTATTAATTACCATTTTAGTCATTGTATTGATGGGTGTTGCTGGAGCTATGGGATATGCCATAGGAGGAACCAAAATCATCAACAAAGTAGAGAAAGTAGAAAAAGTAAAACAAGAGGTAGAAGAGGTAACGGTATCTTATGAATTGATGAGGGAATTATCTCAAAAGATTGATTTAATTCTATGGAATGGAAAAAAGGATATTTATTCAGAGACGGATAATGTTAATTCCTATATTTTCAGAGCTGATTTATTAAAAGGTAAACCTACGATAGAAGATAAACAATTGATTGTATTAAAATCTTTAGAATACAGACCTTTAGAGGGAAGTAGTTATGAAAGTATCGAAGATATTACTTCTTGGATTGAGAAAGATCCTACTGCGAAAGATGAGATGGGATATTTAACTTATGATGAAGTTAATAAAGCTTATCAAAAATTATTTGGAGAAGAATTAACTACTCCTGCAGAAGAAGTAGGACATTGTCCTTATTACAAGTATAATGATCAGACAAAAGAATTCTATCAATATCCTGCTAGATGTGGAGGTACTTCTGCTAGACATATCGCTATTTATAAATCTGATTATAAAGTAACCAAAGAAGCAGCTACTGTAACGATTCATATCGCTTATGCTGTACCAGTAGAGGGTGCAGAAGGATATAAAGTCTATGCAGATTATGAAGTACAAGAAGGTAATATTATGGGAAATCCTATTAATGAAATTGATTCTGTTCCTTATGGATATCCAAGTAACTATCAATTAACAGCAGAAACTGCAAAAGAATGTTCTGAATATCAAGTAACATTCAAAAAAGATGACAATGGAAATTATTATTTCTATGATTTAACACAAGTAAAATAAAAAAGAGAGAACTCTCTTTTTTTTATTGTCAAATGGGATGATTCCCTTCTTGTAGAAATCGTGTTTTTATGATAAATTTAGATAGTAGAGGTGTTGGCAATGAAGAAGAGAGTGAATCAAAGTGAAATCGAACTTGCTAAAAAATCATCTAGAATTCTATTTTTAATTTCCTTTATTTTATTGGTTTTATTATTTGTAGGATTTGGCTTTCTATATGCATTAGATATTAATGTTGTCTCTTTTGTTCATGAACCTACGAAACCTGTTAAAAAAGTAGAAGTTGTCTCTGATATCATTGAAGAACCTTCTAAAAAAGAACCTTTAAATATTGAGAATCGTAATATTCAAAAATTATTTTCTTATGTCAAAGTAACAAATCCTTATCTTTGTGAAGAGGAAGGATATGCTTCTCTTGATCAAATTCAAATGAAAAAAGCATCTGATTCTTGTAAATATTCGATTGCTAGTATGATTTATCAAGATAAAGTACAATCTTATGAGGGAAAATGGATTTTATTAGAAGAAGATGTTGAAAATGCTTATGAAGAATTATTTGGAGTGGATACTTATACAACACAAGAGATGATTCCTTGTTTTTATCATACCAATTTCTTATATAATGGATCTTATTATTTTACAGAGAGTATTACTCCAGAAGAAGGAAGTTCTCTTACTTCTTATGAGAAAGTCATTTCTGCCGAAAGAGAAAAGAATCAATTAGATATTACTTCTGCTGTGATCTATCATGAAAGAGTATTATCTCTTTTCTGTAAAGATCCTAATTGTGAAGAAGTGATTTCTCATGTCAAGAAAGAATCAGAATATAATGAAGAATATCTTAGTTTATATGTAGATTATCATCAAGAACATTTAAACCATATTACGTATCATTTTGAAATGGATGAAAGTGGTTTCTATCATTATTTAGGATATACCAGGACTAATCAATAATTAGTCTTTTTTTATGTTTTATGATAAAATAATCTTGGTGATTCGATGCAGTTTTCTTATAATAATAAAACTTATGATATTGTAGTCGAAAAGAAACGGGGTAATCGAAATACATATATCCGTGTGAAGAAAGATTTAAAGATTCATGTAACAACGGGTTATTTTACTCCGATTCGTATGATTGAGAATTTGATTTCTACGAATTATGATAAAATTGGTGGAATGATTGATATACAAGAGACAAAAGCTCGCAATAATCAAGGATTCTTTTATTTGGGAAAACAATTTACGATTGTTTATTGTGATTCTTCCAAAGTAGAATTTCAAGGAGATCGTGTGTATGTTCCTCAAGACTTTGATATGGATTCTTGGTATAAAAAAGAAGCTAAAAAATTGTTTTTAGAAAGACTTAACTATAATTATGAGAAGTATACGAGACATATTCCTTATCCGAAACTTAGAATTCGGAAAATGACTAGTCGTTGGGGTGTTTGTAATACACAAAGTCATGTGATTACTCTCAATTTAGAATTAATGAAGAGAGATATCTGTTATTTAGATTATGTGATTATTCATGAGATGACACATTTGGTATATGGAGATCATTCTGCTAGATTTTGGAAGGTAGTAGAAGAGAATATGCCAGAGTATGCAAAATATAGAGATGAAATGAAGGAATTTTAATGTTAATTACGAGTTTAGAAAATCAAAAAGTAAAAGATTTGGTTCGTTTGCAACAAAAGAAATATCGAGATCTTACGGGTACTTATTTAGTAGAAGGAGAGCATCTAGTAGAAGAAGCTTATCAAAATCATGTTCTATTGGAAGTATTTGTTTTAGAAGGAGTTACTGTTTCTTTTGATGGGAATGTTACTGAGGTAAAAGAAGAAGTTATGAAGAAAATCTCTTCTTTAGAATCTCCTCCTAGTATGGTGGGAGTTTGTAGGAAGCAAGAGTCTCATGAGATCTTTGGAAATCATATTTTGTTATTAGATGGAATTCAAGATCCTGGAAACTTGGGAACGATGATTCGTAGTAGTTTAGCTTTTGATGTCAGTACGATTGTTCTTTCTCCGGACTGTGTCGATGTTTATAATCCTAAAGTATTGAGAGGAACACAAGGAATGATTTTTGCGATTCCGATTGTATCTATGCCATTAGAAAAAGCCATTTCTTCTTTGAGGGAAAAAGGAATTCCTATTTATGGAACCAGTGTGGAAGAAGGAGTAGATGTTTCTACTTTGGATACTACGGAGAAAGAAAAATATGCTTTAGTCATGGGAAATGAAGGAAGAGGAATTTCTTCAGAAGTATTTGCTTTGTGTGACAAGAACTTGTATATTTCGATGAATTCTAAAGTAGAAAGTTTAAATGTAGGAGTTGCTTGCAGCATTTTATTATATGAATTGGGGAGATAGTCTATGAATTTATCCATGTTATTATTAGGAATCTTTGCTTTTTTAGGACTTGCTGTTTTCTGTGGAATTGTGATTCTTGTCGTTGTTCTTGTGACAAAAAAGAAGTAGGTGAAAGAAATGGATATTGTTTCAATTGGAAAAGTTGTGAATACCCATGGAATTAAGGGAGAAATTCGGATTCTTTCTCATTTTCCTTTTAAAGAAAAAGTATTTGGTATTGGGAAAAAGATTATGATTGGAGATACTTTTTATACGATTACCAGTTATCGTGTTCATAAAGAGTATGATATGGTTACTTTAGAAGGATATACGAATATTAATGATGTGCTTCCTCTTCTTCATAAAAAGGTATTTGTAGAGAAAAGTGAAATTGATTTAGAAGAAGATGAAGTGTTAGATGAAGATTTGATTTCTTATACTGTCTTGACAAATGATGGTAGAAGAGGAATAATAAAAGAAATTTTCTATGCAAGTGAGACGAATAAAATCTTAAGAGTAGAATTGGATCATGAAGTATTAATTCCTTTTACTTCTCCTATGATTTTAAAAATTGATAAAGAAAAAAAGACTATTTTAGTAGAATTAATTGAGGGTATGTGATAATCATGAAAATCGATATATTAACTTTATTTCCTAACATGTTTCAAGGGGTATTTGAAGAATCTATCATCAAGAGAGCAATCGAGGAAGGACATGTTTCAATCAATTTGGTTAATTTTAGGGATTATACGGAAGATCCTCATCATAAGGTAGATGATACTCCTTATGGTGGAGGGGCTGGTATGGTATTAATGTGTCAGCCAATCTTTGATTGTGTGGAAGATCTTCGAACAGAAGATTCTACTGTGATTTTATTAACACCAGATGGAGAAGTTTATTCTCAAGCAATGGCTTATGATTTATCTACGAAGAAACACATTATCTTGATCTGTGGCCATTACGAAGGATTTGATGAGAGAATTCGTAGTATCTGTGATGCAGAAATAAGTATGGGAGATTATGTTTTAACAGGAGGAGAAGTTCCTGCGATGGCTTTGGTTGATTCTATTACACGATTACTGCCAGGAGTTATTACCGAAGAATCTCATGTGAATGATTCTTTCCATGATTCTTTGCTTGATTATCCAACCTATACGAAACCAAGAGATTTTAGGGGAATGGAAGTACCAGAAGTCTTATTATCGGGAGATCATCAAAAGATTGATGCTTGGAGAAAAGAAGAAAGTTTAAAAAAGACACAAATGCGTAGACCAGATTTATTAGAAAAGTAGGTGAGAATATGTATTCGGTTCATAGTGAACGAAAAGTAAGAGGAAAATTAGAGAATGTTGAAATCTTAGATGGTTTTCCTATGGGAAGTTCTCGGAAAGTATTTAAAATAGAAGGAGCTTCTATTAAGTGTATTAAAGTGATGGGTACGAAGTTAGCTTCTCCTATGGTAACCGATCTTGTTCTCAAGAAATATCATGTATTAGTTGCTTATTTAACAGAATTATTAGTCGATGATGATGATTCCGGAGATTCTATGAGGGAAGCTTTGAATCAGATTGAAAAATTCCGTTTAGAAATTAAAAACAAATATCGAGATTATTTAAAGAAAAAAGAGTTAGAAATGATGTCTACTCAGTTATTATTACTACAGAAAGAAGCGACAAAACGATATTTAGAAATTCGAAATAGTTTTGTGAAAAAAGAAGAAGAAAAGAGAAGTAAATAACTTCTCTTATTTTTTTATGAAAAGTTGTTTTTTTTCGATTCAATTTATGGTATACTTGGTATTAGAATAGAGTACATGTAGGTTCGTGTTAGTTAGGTGGTGAATGACTACATGGAGAATGAAGATAAAAAAGGGTTTGGGAGATTTTATTTTTCAACAGAACTAGATCGTGGTGATCAGCCTGAAACTAGTACTTTTTTTGTTCCAGAAGGAGTAGGACCTGTCGAAGAAGTTCCTACTGAAAAAAAGAAATCCAATAATCGTAGAAATCGAAGAAATCGTAGAAATAAAAAACCTAATCATAACAAAACCGTTCCACAAAAGCTTACTACGGTTATTCCCTATGATGATGCTTTATCCACAGTAGAAGAAAATGCTACTGTAGAAGAATATAATGTTGTTCCAGAAGAAATGCCTGTTGAAGAAGTACCAATGGTTGATTTCCAAGTATTTCAAGAGGAACCAGAGGAAGCTGTTTCTAATCCTATGGAAGATGCTCCTGTTGCAGAAAACACTTCAGAAGAAATTGCTCCAGAAGAAGTTCCTCAACCAGAGGTAGAAGAAGTTCCTGAAGAAGTAGTAGAAGAACCTGTTACAGAAGAGATTCCAATTACAGAGGAAGCTCCTGTAGAAGAAGCTGTTCCAGAAGAAGAAGTTTCTAAAGAGGCAGTAGAAGAGGCTGCTCCAACGGAAGAGGTTGTTGAAGCAGAACCAGAAGTCATTGCGACAGAAGTAGTAGAAGAGACTCCTGTTGCAAAGAAAGCTGTTCCAGAAGAAAAACCATCTACCGTTATTCCTTATAACGATTCCTTATCTACGGTTACTTCTGAAGAAGAAGTAGCTTTAGAAGATGAATTATCTTCTCTTAGAGAAAAAGGTATCTCTTTAGATGAGGCAAGAGATATTAACTTAGATCATACCCTTTATCGTGATCAGTACTTTATTCAAAATGTTGAAGGAAAAGATGAAGTCGTTGATGAAGTCAAAGAAGCCATTGCGAATGAAAACGGAGAAGAAAGTACTCCTCCTACCGATATTCGTATGGTACGAAAAGTTTATTTGAATTTCCAAGCACGTGTTATTTTATTATCAATTGGTGTATTACTATTATTTGGATTTGCTTGTTTCTTAATTGTTTCTACTTTAAGAAATAATGAGATTCAAAAAGTGAATTATATTGAATCTTCTACGATTCATTATGATGTTTGCCAATCTTCTGATAATCCATTTAATACGGTTTGTTTAAAGGAAGATAAAACGTATCCAGAATCTTCTTCTAATTTACATGTTGATTATCATTATGAAGCCAAATTCGATGAAGAAGTTCCTTATGATCTTTCTTATCATGTAGTGGTTGTTAATAAGATTTATGATCATTATGATACGAATAAAGTATCTTATGAAGATGAAGATTTATTAATCGATAAAACACAAGTACCAAAAGGAAAGAATCCAGCTACTTTTGATGTCAATGTAGAAGTAGATTATCAAAAATATCAACAATTTGTAAAAGAATATAAAGAACGTTATTCTGCTAATTCTGATGCTTCTATGAATGTTATTTTATATTTAGATGATGGAACAGATACTAGAAATGTAGGAGAATTAGTGATCCCTCTTGGAGTCGATCATTTTGAAATTACGAAACAAGAGAGTAAAGATTCGAAACAAGTATACTCTGTTGTCAGTAAAGATTGGACCAATACCAATACTTTATATGTGATTATTGGATCTATCTTTGTTTTATTATCCTTGTTCCTATTATTTCATTTAACAAAATTAGTATTATCCATTACTGGTAAGAAATCTAAGTATCAAGAGTACTTGATGAGTTTATTAAATGAATATGATCGTTTGATTGTTATTGCAAGAGATGGATATGAATCTAACATTGAAAAACAAGTAATTAAAGTTTATACGTTTGATGAATTATTAAATGCTAGAAGTCTATTAAATAAACCAATTATCTATTCTAGAATTAATAATGTGAAGAGTGAATTCATCGTAGAAGATGAAGATGTAATTTATAAATATATCTTAAAAGAAGCAGATATGGTTCAATAAAGCCATTATTTGCTTTTTTTTGTTGTTTTTTTAAGAAAAATATGTTATTATTAAATTCGTCTAGTGGAATGATCCGCTGTTCTTAAGATTATGATCATTTGAAAAAATAATTTAGAGAGGAGCTTTTAATATGAATATTATAGACAAAATTAATGAGAAACAAATTAAGTCTGACGTTCCTGAGTTCCGTGTTGGAGATACTGTTAAAGTAGATGTTAAGATCATTGAAGGAAACAGAGAACGTATCCAAACTTTCGAAGGTATCGTTGTTGCTCGTCGTGGTGGATCTGTTTCAGAAACATTCACGGTTCGTAAGATGTCTAGTGGTGTAGGGGTAGAAAGAACTTTCCCAATTCATTCACCAAAGGTAGCTGGTATTACAGTTGTACGTAGAGGTAAAGTTAGACGTGCTAAACTTACATTCCTTAAAGGTATGGTTGGCGGATACCGTATTAAAGAAAGAGGACAAAAATAATGAAATAAGGCCAAGGCCTTATTTTTTTATGGAAGGGTGATACGATGGAAGAGAAGAAGAAAGAAGAAGAGACGAATGAAAACAAATGGAAGAAATTTATAAAAGAATATGGTCCTTATTTCATTCTTTTCATTTTAATTCTTATCTTTAAGAAATATTGTTATTCTCCTTTGTATGTTCATGGAGAAAGTATGATGAATACTCTTCATGAAGGGGATATTATGATCTTAGATATTATTGGATATAAAACTTCTGATTTGGAGAGATTTGATATTGTTGTGATTGATAGTGGTCAAGATTTAATTATCAAAAGAGTGATTGGTCTTCCAGGAGAGAAGATTTCCTATCGAGATAATACGTTATATGTTAATGATCAAAAGGTTGAGGATCCTTATGGTAGCAATCCTACTGAAGATTTTGAAGTAAACGTTCCCAAGGGACAATACTTTGTACTAGGAGATAATCGTGGTAATTCCATGGATAGTCGTTATTTTGGACCTTTTTCTAAGGATGAAATCTTAGGAAAGACAAAACTCGTTATTCTTCCCTTTAGTCGTTTCGGAGAAAAAGAATAAGAAATTATTCTTTTTTTTTATTTTGTTTTTTTGTATAATAAAAAGTACTAGATTGGGTGTGGTTTGGATGTATTTGGATTATTATAAGAGTCTTTTGGGAGAAGTTCCTTCTTTTTTAAAGAAATATTTAACAGTTCCTTCGATGGAGAGACTCAAAGGAATTGGTTATTTTTGTGGTATGGATCGTGCTTCCAAAGAAATCTATAACTTCCGAGAACCCATTACTCGCTATGACCATTCTTTAACGGTTGCTTTAATGACATATCGTTTAACACATGATAAAAAAGCAACTTTAGCTGGTTTATTTCATGATGTAGGAACTCCTTGTTTTTCTCATGTAGTAGATTATATGAATCAAGACTTTGAAAAACAAGAAAGTACAGAAGAATTTACAGAAGAAATCTTAGAGAAAGATCCTCTTTTAAAAGATTATTTAAAAGAAGATGGACTTCATATTTCTGATATTGCCGATTTTAAACAATATCCAGTTGTTGATAATGAAAGACCTAAATTGTGTGCAGACCGATTAGATGGTATTATTCTAACAGGAATTTCTTGGACGAAAGATATTACACCAGAGGATATTTCAGAGATGATTCGTACGATGCAGTTATATCAAAATGATGAAGGAGAACCTGAAATTGGATTTGCCAATCCTGCTGTAGGAGAGAAGGTTCTTGCTTTAAGTCATACGATTGATGAGTATTGTCATTCAGATGCCGATAATTATATGATGAGTGTATTAGGAGATATTACTCGTCTTGCGATCCAAGATGGATTATTTACGTATCATGATTTATATACGATGAGTGAAGAAGAGGCTTTTCAATTATTTCATCAGTCTTCTAATGTAGAAATTCATTATTTATTAAATAAGTTTTATCATCTTCCAAAAGATAGGATTCCGGAGAAAAATATTCCAAGAATTAAGAGAAGAGTGATTCATCCGATTGTCTGTGGAAGAAGAATTTATGAATAGAATTTTTGATATTTTTTCGTATGATATAAAAGAAGAGTATTTTATCTTCTTTTTTTATGAAAAAAGATGAAACTATGATTATAAAATGTTATAATGATAATATGGAAAAATTGGATGTGAGTATATGCTTGAAATTAAGAATATTAGTAAAACTTACCATACTGGTGGATTAACACAAGTAGCTTTAGATAATGTAAGTCTCAATTTCCGTGATAATGAGTTTGTCTCTATTTTAGGACCTAGTGGTTCTGGTAAGACAACCCTTTTAAATATCATCGGTGGTTTGGACCGTTATGATGAAGGAGATTTGATTATCAATCGTATTTCTACCAAGAAATATAAAAGTAAAGACTGGGATAGTTATCGAAACCATACGGTTGGTTTTGTATTTCAAAGTTATAATTTAATTCCACATCAAAGTATTTTATCAAATGTAGAACTGGCTTTAACGATTAGTGGTGTTTCTAAAAAAGAGAGAAGAAGAAGAGCTTATGAAGCTTTAGAAGAAGTTGGTTTAAGAGAACATGCTCATAAAAGACCCAATCAAATGAGTGGGGGACAGATGCAAAGAGTAGCTGTTGCGAGAGCTCTTGTCAATAATCCGGATATTTTACTTGCTGATGAACCAACGGGTGCTTTGGATTCTGTAACCAGTCTACAAGTCATGGAATTACTTCGTAAAATTGCGAAAGATCGATTGGTTGTTATGGTTACTCATAACCCTGAATTAGCAGAAACTTATTCGACTCGTATTGTAAAACTAAAAGATGGAACAATTACAGATGATTCGAATCCTTATCATATTACGAAAAAGACAAAAGTAGAAGAATATAAGAACTTAGGAAAATCTTCTATGTCTCTTCCTACAGCTTTTGGTTTAAGTTTAAATAACTTATTAACGAAGATTGGGAGAACGATTCTTACTTCTTTTGCGGGAAGTATTGGTATTATTGGAATTGCTTTAATTCTATCTTTATCAAATGGATTCCAAAAATATATTGATAAAGTACAAGAAGATGCTTTAACGTCTTATCCTTTAACGATTGAGTCTGAAACTGCAGATACTACGAGTATTTTATTATCTTCTGTTACGAATAAAGACAGTAAAGAAAATAAAAAGAAAAATACGGTTGTAGAAGTTAAAAACTTAGAGAAGATGTTTGCATCCATTGGAAAGAATGATATGAAAAGTTTTAAACATTATATTGAAGACAATCAAGAAGAAGTCGATAAAATGACGACTCATATTCGTTATCAATATAGTGTTGTTCCTAATATTTATACAATAGATATCAACAATCAAATTACTCGTATTAACCCTAGTCAATTAATGAGTACTTTAATGGGTTCCGCTTATGGCTCTTCTACGGGTGTGGGATACAGTTTAAATATCTTTACGGAGATTGAATCTGATCCTAAATCTTTAGAACAAAATTATACTGTTATTACGGGTAGATTTCCAAAAGAATATGATGAAGTTGTTCTCTTATTACCAGATGATGGTCATATATCCGATTTGTTATTATATACGTTAGGATTAAAAGATTCTTCTAATGTCAATGATATGATTACGAAAATCATGAATGGTGAAAAAGTAGAATCTACTGGTAAAGAGATGGAATTTACGTATGATGAATTGATGCATACAGAATTAAAAATTATTTTAAATGCTGATACTTATCAATATAATGAAAAATATAATATTTATGAAAACATGTCTGAAGATAAAGAATTCATGAAAAAATTATATGATCAGGCAGAGCCTTTAAAAATAGTCGGTATTATTAAAGTAAAGAATTCTGATAACATGAGTGCTTTAATGTCTGGTGTTGGTTATACAGAAGCTCTTACGAATCATGTTGTAGAAGAAACTTCTCATAAAGAGATTGTTCAAAAACAATTGATGCATAAAAATATTAATGTTTTCAGTGGAAAACGTTTTGATGATAAGAGTAATGACAATGGTATTCATTTTGAAGAATTAATTACGATTGATACCGATATGTTAGCCAGTGCTTTTGATATTCATATTGATGAAGCTTATATTCAGACATTAACAGAGAATAATATGGAAGCCATTAGTTCTGCGATTACGGCTGATACAACGAATGCAAAGGCATTATTCCATGATAATTTTGTATTGATTGGAAAAGGGATGTTAAATAATTATATTGCAGAAAATCCTATGATGGGAATGGATGGGGTAGCCACCATTTCTTATGACGATATTGATTCCATCGTAGACAATTATTTAGCAGGAGAATATGCTTCTTCTTTATTAGCAGGAATGGAAGCAGATTATGTGATTCCTGCGAGTGTTTACCAAAGCATTTATGGAGAAATCTTGAAAGCATTCTTAAAGGGATATGTTATGATGATGAGTCCTGATGCAGAAGTTCATACTGCTGTTATTGCTAGTAGTGCTGTTGATGGTATGATCGATATGGTTGCCTCGGAAGAAGACTTTTCGAATATGGTAGAAGAGTTTGGAAGACAGATGGTAGAAGCTAATATGCAAAAGACGATTCTAGGAAAAGTAGGAGAGTTAGTTTCTGATATGATGGGTGTCATTGCCAATGCTTTTCAAGTTGATCAAGATAAAATAGCAGGAGCTTTCCAATTTAATTTAACGGAAGATGATATTCGTAGAATTTTCCAAGCTATGAGTGCCACTTCTGTTACAACCGATGCGAATAGTAATTTATTAGAGTTAGGATACCAAGACTTTGATAGTCCTTCTAGTATTTATTTCTATTTTAAAGATTTTGATTCGAAAGAACAGTTTGTTGATTTCTTAGAAGATTATAATAAAAAGATGAAAAAAGAAGACAAAGAAAAAGTGATTGAATATTCAGATGTTACCGGTATTTTAATCTCTTCTGTTAAAGTCATTGTCGATAGTGTCAGTTATGTCTTAATTGCTTTTGTCAGTATTTCTTTAATCGTATCTTCTATTATGATTGGAATTATTACTTATATTTCTGTTTTAGAGAGAACGAAAGAAATTGGTATTTTAAGAGCGATTGGTGCTTCTAAGAGAAATATTTCTTCTATCTTTAATGCAGAAACCTTTATCATTGGATTCTTATCAGGATTGATTGGAGTAGGGGTATCTTTCATGTTATTGGTTCCTATCAACGCCGTTATTCATGCTTTAACGAATAATCCAAATATCACAGCAGTCCTTCCTGTTGTTGGAGGAATTGTTCTCGTTATCTTAAGTACAGTTCTTACTTTAATTGGAGGATTAATTCCATCTAGTAAAGCTGCGAAACAAGATCCAGTTCTTGCTTTAAGAAGTGAATAAAAACGAATGATTTCATTCGTTTTTTTATTTTTATTTTTCGATTTTTATGATAAACTAAAAATAGAGGGAGAGTGATAGAATGCCAAAAAGAAGATATTATTTATTTGAGTTGGATATGAATCCATTGAATGTGATTTCTATTTTATTGTTTATTTTGATGATTGCTATTACTCTGGGATTTTATAAATTAGGAATCATTAAAAATTGGGATTATCCTGTAGGATTATTATTTATCTTGATGATTCCTTATTTAATTCTTCATGAATTATTACATAGCTTGTCCTATGTACTTCATGGAGCAGATTTTAAAAATATTACTTATGGAGCTCATATTGAAAAAGGAGTATTATGTTGTTTATGTAAACAAAATATTACGAAGAAGAACATCTTATTTTCTTTAATCTATCCTTTTGTATGGATAGGAGTTCTTACTTATATCATTGGTATTATCATGGATTGGCCTATCTTAATTGCTTTATCGATTGTCAATCTATCTGGATGTGCAGGAGATTTAATCATGTTTTTTGCTTTCCTTCGATTAGAAGATTTTGAATATTGTGAATATGATAATCCTACTGCTTTTGGATTATATTCTGCGAAAGATTTAAGTAATAAGAAGATGTTTGGAATTAAGTATGTAGGAGAAGAGAGAAAACTTCCGATTGAGGATTTAAGAAAAGTTACTGTTAGTAAGACTAGTATTATTTCTTTTATCTTAATCTTGGTTTTAGGAATCTTATGGATGTTTCTTTAAAAGGTTGTAGTTTTCTACAACTTTTTTATTGATTTTGTTGTTTAGAAATGGCATAATTATATTATAGAAAGGAAGATGATTATGGATAGTAAAGGAAAAGGACTTCTTTCATACCTTTTAGGTTGGTTAGGAGGATTAATTGTATTATTTGCATTTAAAGATAATAATAGAAAGACTGCTTTTCATGCATGTCAAGCTATTACAATTAGTGTAGCTCAAATTATTGTGAATCTTGCATTTTCTTTAATTGGAACGGCAACTGCCTTAGCTATTGGAATTGATATTTCATTTGTATCTCTTATTTTTAGTGTTGCTTTCTTAGCACTTTCTATTTGGGGTATCGTAAAAGCTTGGCAAGATGATCCAGATCCAAAATTACCAGTTGTTGGTGATTTAACGGAGAAGATGTTTGCTAAGAAAATCAATGAATATCCTGAAAATGCTGCTGTAGGAGTTACTCCTAAATTTGATCCAGCTACAGGACAACCTGTTAATCCAGCTCCTGAAGCTAAATTTGATCCTACAACAGGACAACCTATTAATCCAGCACCTGCAGCTAACTTCGATCCTACAACAGGACAACCAGTTGAGAAACCTGCAGAAGAAGAAAAACCAGCTGAAGAAGAAAAACCTGCTGAATAATGAATGATTTCCTCTTTAAGAATTCTTAGGGAGGATTTTTTATGGAATTTGATTGGTATCTTGTCAAACTATGATATAATGAAATTGGTGATTCTATGAAAATACAGTTTGAGAGTTTACCCCCTAAAACAATAGAAGAGGGTGGTAGAATCTTATTCCATTATTTCAGAGCCATTGTCAGGGGAAGAAATCAATTTAAACCAACCTATCGATACAGAGATTTTGTTGTATATTTGATTGGAGTATTTCTTTTTATCTTGTTGATTGCTTTGATTGGTATGATTTTTATTGAGAAGGAGACTCCATCGATTGTTTTCATCAATTTAGCT
>JAGCSA010000044.1 GCA_017964405.1 Bacilli bacterium | reverse complement strand
TCGAAAAAATTTAAGAGAATTCTTACAAGATATCATCATATGATTCCGAATGAATCAATTGTAGGGATCTTATTATATAGTCCAAAAGATCAAGTTGTTCATGCGAATATGACGGGTTTAATTGCTCATAATATTGCTTTTTGGGAAATTCAAGGAGATCATTTTGTAAAAGATAGACTTAGTTCTTTCTCTAAAGAATTAAGAGAAGGACTTCTTAGTTATTTAGATTGTCATTCTGAAGAAGAATTAAAAGTAGTGATTCAGAATTTAGATAAAGTTTGTCAAAAAGCAAATGTTACGAGTTTATTAGAATTTAAAGAGGATACAAGAAAGATTGTTGATTTTATTAAAGCTTGTTCTTCTCTTAATATGGAAGCTCGTAATATGTTATATGATTTATTAAATATTGTAATTCGTGCTATTGGGGATTCTAAACATCGAGATTTTATGGAATTTGTAAAGAGATTTAAATTGGATATCTAATATGAAGTTAAATGAGAAACAAGAACAATATATTCGACTTAAATTAATAGAATTCAAACATTCTAAATTTCGGAGTAGTTTTCATCTACGTAAATATATGATTCCTTATATTGAAGAAAAAGGATTTGATACGATAGAGAGTCATGCTTATGATTTTATTCGTAAGAGTTTAATTGTTGATCATCCTAAAGAAGGAAAACAAACTCCTATGAAAGGACATCCTGTTTTTATTGCACAGCATGCTTGTGGGTGTTGCTGTAGAGGATGCTTAGAAAAATGGCATAGGATTCCAAAAAATCGTGATTTAGAAGAAAAAGAGATTCATTATTTAGTTGCTTTGGTTTTAGAATGGATCAAACAAGAATATCGAGAGTTAAAGAAGGGTTAAATCTATGAAATGCATGTTAATTGGAGGAGGAGAAGTTGGAAGAGGCAATTCTCCTTATGAAACAAAAGAAATAGACTTAGAAATTGTTAAAATGACAGAAAAAGTACGTCCTGTCTTATTATTTATAGGATTTGCTAGTAGTCATTCTGATTCCTATTATGATGTCATTAAACAAAATTTTCAAAGATTAGGATGTGAAACTACTTATTTAAAGAAAAGTAATTGCCTTTATAACCCTGAAATTGTTAAATCGAAATTTATGGCAGCTGATATTATCTATGTTGGGGGAGGAGATACGTTAAAATTATTGGATCGGATTGAAGAATACCAATTAAAGCCCCTTTTTAAGGCTGCTATGGAGCGAAATTGTGTTATGGCAGGTATTTCTGCAGGAGCGATTCTTTTTGCAGAGAGAGGCTATTCAGATTCGTTTATATTAAGAGGAGAATTAGATTCTTATGAAATGATTCCTGGATTTGGATATGTTCCGATTACCATTTGTCCTCATTATAAGAATAATACACCAAAAACAAATGCATTAGAAAAGTATCTAGAGAATCATCCTATTACTGTTTTTGGATTAGAAAATGGTTCTGCTTTAAAAATTCAAGATAAAGAAATTACTTCGATTCATTCTTTACCAGATGCTTCTTCTTATTTAGTTTATTATGAGAATGGAATCGTAGAAAAGAAAATATAAGACCTTGTATGGTCTTTTTTTGTTTGATAGAATGAAATGGGTGATGGTATGAAGTCCTTTTTGAAAAAAGTTCTTTTATCGATTGGTATTTTAATCGTTCTTGTTTTGATTACTCATTATATGGATCGTGATAAAGAAACGAAACCTGTTCCAATAGAAAACTCTTCTTCTGATTTATTAGAAATCTATTATTTTGATGTTGGACAAGCTGATTCTACTTTGATTTCTTATCAGAATTATCATGTTTTAATTGATGCAGGTAATACTGTGGATGGAGTGAAATTAGTTCCTTATTTCAAAGAATTGGGAATTGATCATTTTGATTATGTTATTGCGACACATGCTCATGAAGATCATATTGGTGGAATGAGTCGTGTTGTTTATAACTTTCCAATCGATCATTTTTATATGCCTAATCACTCTTCTGAATGGAAAAGCTATTCCAATTTAATGAAAGCATTAGAAAAAGAAAATGTTCCATTAGAAACTCCTTCTGTTGATTCAACTTTTGATTTAGGAGATCTTCATTTTACGATTCTTTGGATTGGAGAAGACAAAGAAGATTATAATGAGAATTCGATTGTATTACGTTTAGATTTTTTCAATACATCTTATTTATTTATGGGAGATGCGACAGGAGACTCTGAAAGAAATATTGATTCTAATCAGTTACCTTGTGATGTATTAAAAGTAGGGCATCATGGATCCAAGTATTCCAGTGTAGCACCTTTTTTAGAGACTGTAAAACCAAAATATGCTGTTATATCTGTTGGAAAAGAGAATGAATATCATTATCCTCATCAAGTTGTTTTAGATAAATTAGAATATTTAGGTGTTACGGTCTACCGTACCGATCTCAATCATACTATTCATTTACAAAGTAATGGTCGTTCTATTCAATTTGATTTCTTAGAGACGGATTTAGATGGTTAAAATTGATTATTTCCTTAAAATATGGTATAATATGTGTACCAATTGGGGGGGATATATATGGGAATCAAGAAACTTAATCCTACAATGATTGATACAAAAAAACAATATCATTTAGCTAGAAAGTCAGCTATGGGTTTTATCAAAGGGGCCGGAACTGGTTTAGGAGTTGCCGGAGCTATTAATACAGCTTTTCCTGCCTTAATACCTACCTTTGCCGGTATGATGACTGGTGCTAGTGATTTATCTACGATCGAGAAGATTGGAATCGGTTTAGGACTTGCTTCTAATCCAGGTGTTCAAATCTCCGGTTTAACGATTCTTGGAATTGGTGCTATAACAGGAGCTTTACTTGGTGGAACGATTTCTTTAGTACGTGGTGCTATCCATCAACGTAAAAAACATACTGAGGAAGCTGTTAAAACAAGATAAAAAGAGGGAAAGCCTCTTTTTTTATGATATAATGAGTTCGAAAGGATTTTGATTCTATGAAAGTAACCATTGAAAAATTAGATCATTTTGGTAGAGGAATTTGTTATATCAATGACAAAATCTGCTTTGTCAAAGAGGCTTTACCAGGAGAAGTCGTTGATATTGATATTACTTTAGAAAATAAAAAGTATTTGGAAGCAAATATCAAAAAGATGATTCAAAAGTCTTCTCATCGTATCAAAAGTCCTTGTAAATCCTTTCCAGAATGTGGAGGATGTTGTTTCCAACATTATTCTTATGAAGAAGAAAATCGTTACAAAAAAGATAAAATGATTGAAATTATAGATAAATTTGCTCATTTAGATCCTAAACTCGTAAAAGATGTTATCTCTTCTTTTGAGATGAATTATCGGAATAAAATTATTCTACATGGAATGGGAGGAAAGCTTGGTTTTTATGAAGAAAAGACTCATTCTGTGATTCCCATTGATGAATGTTTATTGATTAGTCCTCGTATGAATGAAATAATCAAAAACTTAAAGAGTATTAATGTGCAAATATTAGAAGCTCTTATCCGTTCTAATAATGATGATTCTATGATTATGGTTGAATTAGAAGGAAAAGTATCTGATATAGAATTATTGAAGCCATATTGTGATGTCTTAATCTATAATGGAATGATTCTTACAGAACAAGATGAATTTATCAGTACGATTGGTTCTAAGAAGTTTTATCTTAGTTATTCCTCTTTCTTTCAAGTAAATCGATTTTTAACAAAAGATCTATATGATGCAGTCTTAAAAGTTGTAAAGATAAAGAAACCCATGAAACTTTTGGATTTATATTGTGGAACCGGAACCATTGGTATCTATGTAAGTGATTATGCGAAAGAAATTGTTGGAATTGATAATAATGGATCTAATATTAAAGATGCCAATAAAAATAAAGAGTTAAATCAAGTATCTTCTATTTCTTTTATTTGTGATAAAGTAGAAAATCAAATTGATTCTTTCGATAAAATTGATTTTATTGTTGTAGATCCTCCTAGAAATGGATTAGATTCGAAAACAGTTGATTCTTTATTGAAAATCAATCCTGAAACGATTGTTTATGTATCTTGTGATCCAGTCACTCTTGCAAGGGACTTAAATATTTTAAAAGAATCCTATTTAATTCAATACATACAACCTTTTAATATGTTTCCTAGAAGTTATCATTGTGAGAGTGTCTGTGTATTAGAAAGAAGGAGTAACTAATATGAATAATAAAATCAAAGATGTAATGTCATTTTATGTATTATGTAGCAAATTAAAAGATACAATAAGAAAAGGTACATTAACTTGGAATGCAAATAGAGAAAGAATTGAAAG
>JAGCSA010000043.1 GCA_017964405.1 Bacilli bacterium | reverse complement strand
GATGGACAAAGAATTTTTGGTGACAATAAAACGATAAAAGGATTCTTAGGATATCTATTTTTTAATATCATTTTTTCTGTTTTCTTTGGATTCATCTTTTCTGTTTTCTCTTTAAATTCTTATAATTTTTTCTATCAGAATCATTTAAATACGTTTTCATTGAATTTATGGATTGGATTTTTATTAGGACTATTCTATGCATTATTTGAACTTCCTAATAGTTTTTTAAAGAGAAGATTGGGAATTGTTCCTGGAAAAAGTACCTAAGGATTTTCCAAACTATTTTTTACTTTTTTCGATCAAGCTGATTCTGTTTTTGGGGTTGCTCTTGTCGTATGGTTCTTTTATCCTTTGGGTATTATGAATTATTTATTATATGTACTTGTAGGGGCAGGTACTCATTTACTCATTAATATGCTTCTTTATTTTTTACATCTTAGAAAAAACATGTTTTAGATTTTGGGAGGGTTTATGGTTGTTTCATTTCGTAATCAAGATATCTTAGAAAATGGTGGCAATAAAGCTAAATTTTTAATGATGATGAAGGAGGCGGGGTTTCGTGTTCCTGACTTCTTTGTTGTGGATAAAAACACTTATTTAGAAGAGATTCAACAGAATCATATTGATTCCAAAATAAAAGGGTATTTACAAAAATTAAATCATCAGAATATTACCAGTATCAGTCAATCTATCTGTAAGTTATTTGATTCTTTTCAATTTCAAAAGAAAGTATTATTGGAAATCAATTCTTATTTAAAAGAGGGAGAAAAGTATGCTGTTCGTAGTAGTGGTACGAAAGAAGATTTAGATACTTTCTCTTTTGCAGGGCAATATGAAACTTTTTTGAATGTAGAAAAGGAAGATGTTGTTAAAAAAATCATTGCTTGTTATCAATCGATGTTTCGAGAAGTCATCTTAAGTTATTTTGTTGATCATCAAATTCCATTAGAAGATCTTTCAATGAGTGTGATTGTTCAAAAGATGGTTGACTCTGAATACAGTGGGATTTGTTTTACGGTAGATCCTGTTACTGGGAATGATAAAACAATGTTAATAGAAGTCGCTCCTGGATTAGGAGAAAATATTGTGAGTGGTCAAAATCAACCAGAACAATATTCGTATGATTGGTTTTCTGGAAAGTTTTATGTTCCAGAAAAAAATCAATATATTCATACTCATTTATTAAAAGAAATGGGTCATACGTTTTTTGATATTATGAAATTCTTTGGATATCCTTGTGATATTGAATTTGCTATCTACCAAGATCAATTATATATTTTACAAGCTCGTCGGATTACCAAGATTCAATATCAAGGATATGATTCTGTATGGTCTACAGCTGACTTTAAAGATGGGGGAGTCTCTGCAACTGTCTGTACTCCTTATATGTGGAGTTTATATGAATACATTTGGGAATATGTTTTAAGAAAATATATTGTAGACTCTAAAATCTTAAGAGATGATGAATTACCTTCTAAATTAGGAGAAATGTTCTTTGGACGTTGTTATTGGAATTTATCAGCTGTTAAAAAAACGATGAGTCGTGTGATTGGTTATAAAGAAAAAGAATTTGATAGTGAGTATGGAATTGCTCCTACGTATGAAGGGGATGGCCAAACAACTGGTGTTACTTTGGAGAGTTTGTTCTCGATTATGAGGATGGCAATTGCTCAAAATAAAATTGTAAAAACAAGAGAGAAAAATGCAGAAAAGTATACGGATGATTTACTTCATCAATACTATTACTATAAAGGTTTGTATGATACGAAGAGTATCAAGGATATTAAAAGTACTTGGATGCAGTTAACGCATGAAGATTATTTACAAAGTGAATCTACTTATTTCTGGCAAATATTCATTAATACGGTTCATCAGTCTCTTCAGAAAGATAGTTTATTAAAATATATGGATGAGAAAGATTACTTAACTTTGATTGGGAATATTGACAATATCTCCCATTTACTTCCTTTTTATGATATGTGGGAAGTTTCTCGTAAGATTCGAGGAGATAAGGATAGTTTTTCTTATTGGAAGAAACATTCTGTTTCCGATATTTTACTCGATATTCAACAAGGAAAGATTTCTTATTATTTAGAGGATGCAAAAAGAGTGATTGATTTATATGGATATCATTCAGATAAAGAATTAGATGTTACTTATCCTTGTTATTATGAGGATCCTAGTACTATGATTCTCAATATCAAAGATTTAGTTTTGTTAGATGATTCTTATTCTCCTATGCATGATCAAGAACGAGGTCATGAAAAGTATGAGAAAAAATTAGAAGAATTGAAGAATCAAATGGATGAGAAGAATTATCAGAAAGTAGAAAAAAAGATTTTAAAGATTCGAAATATGTTATGGTGGAGAGAAGAGTTTCGGGATGTTTCTACCAGGTTTTATTATTTAATTCGTATTTATACGATTCTATTAGGAGAAAAATTGGTACGAGAAAAAACATTGGATTCTGTTGATGATATTTGGTTTTTAAAAGTAGGAGATCTATGGGATTATTTGAATGGTAAAATAGGGGTAGAAGATCTTCATCAAATCCTATCTCGTAATAAAGATTATTATGAAGCTTATCGCAATTACATGAGTGAGAATGAGATTGGTAATAACATTCATCCCTTATTTGTTTCTTCTTCTCATATCAAAGGTTTAGGAGCAAATAATGGAACGATTACAGGAATTGCTCGTGTCATTCCTTCTTTTGAAGAAATTGATCGTCTACAAGAAGGAGATATTTTAGTTACTAAATTTACCGATACAGGATGGACTCCTAAGTTTGCGATTCTATCTGGAATTATTACGGAGTTTGGTGGCATTTTATGTCATGCAGCGATTGTCTCTAGAGAATATGGAATTCCTTGTATTGTGAGTTGTACTGGTGTGATGGATCAAATAGAAGATGGAGATTTTATTACGATGAATGGAACAACAGGAGAAGTCAGAAAGGAGAAGAAAAAATGATATTAGGAAAATGGAACAAGTCTGTTATTTTAAGTTATATTGGATTATTATCTAGCATATTAGGAATCATCTTCTGTATGAAGGTTCAAATCAATTATGCTGTTATCTGTATGATGGTTACTGGATTATGTGATTTATTTGATGGAACAGTTGCGAGAAGATGTAAAAGGACCAAAGAAGAAAAACAATTTGGAATTGAATTAGATTCTTTAATTGATGTTTTTGATTTTATTGCTTTTCCCATTGTCTTCTTTTATGCTATTGGTTTTCAAGAGTGGTATTATTATCCCTTATTTTGTTTTTATGGAATCATGGGAATTGCTAGACTTGCTCATTTTAATACGATTGTTGATAATAATAATAAACCGGTTCCTTTTTATCATGGATTACCAGTTACGTATGCCGCTTTAATTTTTCCTCTTGCTCATTTCTTTTGTACTTTGTTTTTTCCAGGTATTCTTTTGATTGTTATTGGAATTTTGATTTTTGTTGTAACTATTTTCTATATTATAGATGTTCCTGTTCCAAAACCTAAACTTCTTCCTTCCGTTGGACTTCTTATCTTAGCGATTGTATTAACAATCTTTTATCTATGGGTACTATGACAAGCATTTATGATCGGAAACAAAAAAAGATAATTTCTGTTAAACATTTTGGAGGGAAAGCACTTGGAATTATCTATCGCAGTAGAATCCTTACTTGGATTGTGACTTGTTCTTTTGTCTCTTTTCTTTATGGACTCTATCAAGGAAGTTTTTTGAGTCGTGGAAAGATTCAAAAGTTTATTTTAGAGAATCGAATTTCTATGGAGAAATATGAAAAGAAGGAATATTCTTCTTTTACAGATTTCTTTATTCGAAAGTTAAAAAAAATATCTTTTGATTCTCATCCAAAACATTTGACGAGTCCGGTAGAAGGGTATTTACTTTGTTATCCAGTTTCTTCTGATTTATCTTTTTCTGTGAAAAATCATCTGTATACTTTGGATGAATTATTAGAGGGAGAAGATGTATCTTCTTATCAAAAGGGAATGGTTTTCGTCTTTCGATTAGTTCTTTCTAATTATCATCGTTTTCACTATATAGATGATGGAAAAAGAATCAAAAGAAAAGTGATTCCAGGAAGACTTCATACCATGAGTGATTCTTCTAAGAATTATAAAATTTTTAAGGAAAATTATCGAGAATATAGTATTTTGAAAACAAATAATTTGGGAGAAATGATTTATATGGAAGTAGGGGCATTACTGGTTGGAAAGATTCATAATCATGATTTAGATTCTTTTCAAAGAGGAGAAGAAAAAGGATATTTTCTTCCAGGAGGAAGTACGGTTATTCTGATTATGAATCATGTTCAGGTGGATTCGGATATTTTAAAATATAGTCAAAAAGGAATTGAGACGAAAGTGGATGTTGGTGAAAGGATTGGTGTTTTGAAATGATCAAACGATTATATATTTATTACAAAGAAAGGTATCCTTTCTTTTCTAGAATTCTATTAGGAATTATTGTATTCTGTGAGATTTATTTTATTGTTTTATTAAATCAAGGGGTTACTAAATTCCAATTAGGGTTTCAAGAATTGATTGGGGGTTATACGGTTTTTGCATTTTTGTTATGGTTAAGAGTAGCAGATGATTTAAAAGATTATGAAACGGATAAGAAACTCTTTCCGGATCGTCCTCTTCCTAGTGGAAGAGTTCAAATCAAAGATGTTGTCATTTCTTGTGCTGTTGTACAGGGAATTGCTGTTCTATTAAATATTCTTTTTATGCCAAATATCATTTTCTTTATCATTTTATATGTATATGGATATTTGATGAGTAAATGGTTCTTTCAAAAGAGTAAAATTCAACCAAGCTTACCTCTTGCTTTAATTACTCATAATCCTGTACAAGCATTTGTGAACTTATATATTATTAGTTTTACGGTTATTAAGTATCATTTAGATTTTGTGAATCTTACAACCATTATGACTCTTTTTACGTTATATTTTCCTGCTTTAATTTGGGAAGTTTCTCGTAAGATTAAAGCTCCGAAAGATGAAAATGATTATACGACGTATTCTAAAATATTTGGTTACAAGAAAGCGACTCGTTTTGTTATGATTGTAACGATTATGGATATTATTACCAATTTTATTTTAGTATGGAACTTAAGTAAATTAAGTGTATTCATTTTATTTGTATTAGTTTCTTGGATGACTTATAAATTCCTACAATTTATGAAAGATCCCACTCAATTTCCTATTGTAGAGAAAGTAGAAAGATATACGTATCTGCAAGAGAGCACGATGCTATTTACGATTGTCTTATATCTGATTGTGGGTAAAATTTAATGAAAGCGAATAATTTAAAAATCTTACAAGAAAAAGGGATTCCTGTTCCTGCATTTACTGTCATTGAGTGGAAGGATCGAGAAAAAGAAATCAATCTAAAACAATTTCGTGGAAAATATGCAGTTCGTAGTTCTTCTAGTATGGAAGATAGTGATTTTGATAGTTTTGCAGGGCAATTTGATACGTATTTAAATGTATCTGTCAAAGAGATTCCTGAAAAGGTAAAGTTGTGTTTCGAATCGATTTCGAATAAGAATGTATTAGAATATTTCAAACAGAGAAATCTTACGATGGATGATTGTAAGATGGATGTGATCGTTCAAGAGATGGTAGATGCAGATTATGCAGGGGTTTTATTTACTTCCAATCCACAAGGAATTTTGAATGAAAGTGTCATTGTTGTTGGAAAAGGATTAGGAGATAAAGTTGTAGAAGATCGTACGGATACAACTACTTATTATTATCATCTAACCGATTCTATTTATTATTATGAAGGAAAAGAAGATCTATTAGGATATGATAGGATTGAGGAACTTATTTCTTTATCAAAAGAGATCCAATCCATATTAGGAGAATATTTAGATATCGAATTTGCCATTCGAAAGAATGAAATTTACATCTTACAAGCGAGACCTATTACGACTTTAAAAGTAGATTCTCCTTTGATACTCGATAATAGTAATATTGTGGAAAGTTATCCAGGAATTAGTTTACCTTTAACAATTTCTTTTGTAGAAATGGTTTATTCGAATGTCTTTCGAGGACTTGCTTTTCGTCTAACGAAAAATCAAACTATTGTGGATGAAAATGAGGATCATTTTCAACATATGGTTGGTAGTTGTAATGGAAGAGTTTATTATCAAATATCCAATTGGTATCATTTCATTCAATTCTTACCATTTTCCAAAAAGATTATTCCTATCTGGCAAGATATGATGGGAGTCCAAACAAAAACTTATGATCAGAAAGAAATGCAAATTCCTTTTTTTACTCGTTTGAAAACATACTTTATTACGATTCATGAATTTTTTCATGTTCCGAAAAATATGGAAAAATTAAATCATAAATTTGATGAAATCTATCTTTGCTTTCAAGATCATTTTCAGGAAGGTATGAGCTCTTCTGAAATTATTGAGTTATATCAAAAAGTAAAAGATGAATTATTTGCGATTTGGGATATTACATTAGTGAATGATTTATATGCTTTTCTATATACGGGTTTATTAAAGAAACGATTAAAGAAAAAACATTTTTCGGATCATTCAATTCAAGATATGATTTCTGGTATTACAAATATTGAAAGTTTAAAACCGATTCGTTCTTTAATTTCTCTTGCTTATCAAAAAGAACATATTCCGAAAGAAGAATTTCTATCTTTAAAAGAAGAATATATTTCTCTATATGGGGACCGGAATTTAGAAGAATTAAAATTAGAAAGTGAAACTTTCCGTACGAATCCTGAATTATTAGAAGAAAGGATTCAAGAATATCAAAGTGATCCTCAAAAGTTACGACAATTATTCTTGACGATGAAAGAGAGAAAACCAAATCCTATTCCTTCTGATTGGATCACTCGTTTTCTATCGAAACGTGCGATGCTAGGAATTCAAAATCGAGAGATTTCTCGATTAAACAGAACTCGTATTTATGGAATGGTTCGTTCTATGTTTTTGGCCATAGGAACCAATTATGTACAAGAGAAAAAGTTACAAACGAAAAGAGATATTTTCTATTTAACGGTCGATGAATTATTTCATCCTGAAGAGTATTCTTACCAAGAAATTGTGGAAAAGAGAAAAGAAGAATATGCTTTATATTCTCAGTTGCCAAATTATTCTCATTTGATTTTTAGTGAATCGATTATCAATAAACACCCTAATAAAGCACAGTATCAAGAAAAGAATTTACAAACAAAAGAATTGGTGGGAACTCCTTGTTCCACGGGTGTTGTCGAGGGAGAAGCATTAGTCATTCAAAATGTTCATGCAAAACAATCTGTCAAAGATAAGATTTTAATTACCAAGATGACGGATCCAGGATGGGTATTTTTACTAGCGACTGCGAAAGGGGTTATTTCGGAGAAAGGTTCCTTACTTTCTCATACGGCTATTATTTCCAGAGAGATTGGTATCCCATCCATTGTAGGAGTTGAAGGAGTTCTTCATTCTATTCATACAGGAGATAGGATTCGGATGGATGGATCGACTGGTAAAATCGAAATTCTAGAAAGAGGTAAAAAATGAGATGTGTTCAATTTACAAATGAAAAAAAATATATAGAAGATTTTCTTTCTTTACCTAAAAAGTTATATACAAAGAAGAATAATACGGAAGATTCCAAAACCATCTTAAGTGTTTTAGAAGGAAGACATTCTTTGAGTAAATCTTTTACATTATCTAAGTTTTTAATTTATAAAAATGATGAAGTTGTTGGACGTTTTATTATTACCGAATATTCAAAAGAGAAAAAGAAATGTTATTTAGGATTCTTTGAATGTGTGAGGGATCGAAAAGTTGCCAAATTCTTATTTCAAAATGCAGAGAGTTTTGCAAAAGAAAAAAAGTATAAAAAAATTGTGGGACCTGTTGATGCTTCTTTTTGGATTAAGTATCGATTAAAGATTAATCACTTTGATCGACCTTATACAGGAGAACCTTATAATTTAGATTATTATTATTCTTTCTTTTTAGAGAATCATTATAAAGTATCCGAACATTATACTTCTCAGATTTATGAACCTTTAGATGATAATTATTCCAATGAAGGGTTTAGTCGTCATTATGAAGATTTTACGAAACGAGGTTATGAAATTATTCAACCAGACGGGAAAGACTTTGAGAAGTGTATGGGAGAAGTCTATGATTTAATTACTGTTTTATATTCTGATTTTCCTGTTTTTCAAAATATAAAAAAAGAACGTTTTTTAAAAATCTATCAGAGTTATAAGAGTATTATCAATATGTCTATGGTACGAATGGCTTATTATGAAGGAAAAGCCGTTGGATTTTATATCAGTATTCCAAATTATTATAATTTGGTATATCATTTGAATATTATTAATCTATTCAAAATTATGAGAATCAAAAAACATCCAAAGGGATATGTTATGCTTTATATGGGGGTTGATCAAAAACATCGTGGACTTGGAAAAGCAATGATTTATTCGATTGTACAAGAATTAAAGAAACAGAAAGTACCTAGTATTGGTGCTTTAACACATGATGGAAAAATTAGTCAGAATTATGCAAGTGAAGTCATTGAATCTCGTTATGAATATGTATTGCTTGAAAAGAGTATTTAAGGAGCGACTATGAATAAAAAAGAATTATTAGAAGAAATTCATTTGAACAAAATAGAGGATGTTGTTGTTGGAATGAGTAGTTTGGTTTTGAGAGGTATGTTTAAAAAATGTGAAAAACTGGAGACAGAAAAACTTCCTTTTTATGAGGAAATTGATTCTATTAAATGTATGAAGTTAGAAGATTGTCTCTCTTATTTATATGATCACGGAGATAAGACTCATTATAAAAAACTAAAACTCTATTTAGAAAGTTTAGATACTTATTCTTATGAGAGAGATTTAAGGAAGAAGGGGTATACTCTTATTGGAGGAGTGGATGAAGTGGGAAGAGGTCCTTTAGTAGGACCTGTTGTTGCTGCTTGTGTCATCTTACCAGAGGAATTTTCTTTAGAGGGACTTACAGATAGTAAAAAGTTAAGTGAAGCCAAACGAGAATACTTTTATGAAGAAATCAAAAAACAAGCTATTTCTTATGGAGTAGGAATTATATCCGAAAAAAGAATTGATGAGATTAATATTTATCAAGCTACCAAAGAAGCCATGTTAGAAGCAATTAACCAATGTAATCCAAAACCAGAATATGTTTTAACCGATGCGATGAAGTTGGAGATGGATATTCCTTTTACTCCGATTATTAAAGGAGATTTAAAAAGTATTACGATTAGTGCAGCAAGTGTCATTGCGAAGGTTACGAGAGACAGAATGCTATATGAATTAGATGAAAAATATCCGATGTATGATTTTAAAAAAAATGTGGGTTATCCTACCAAAAAACACTTAGAGGCTATTCATAAGTATGGCATTATTCCTGAACATAGAAGAAGTTATGGACCTGTGAAAGATTATTTAGAGAGAAGTGTGTAAATTTCTCTTTTTTTTCGTATTATAAAAATAGATAGTTGTTGACAAATAACTTTTTTATAGGTATAAATTATAAATGACTGGAGGAGATTCTGTGGCAAAGAATTTGGTAATCGTAGAAAGTCCTAGTAAAAGTAAGACAATTGAAAAGTATTTAGGAAAAGACTATAAAGTTGTTTCTTCTAAGGGACATATTCGTGATTTAGCAACATCTGGACACTTAGGATTAGGAGTAGATGTTGAAAACGGATTTAAACCTACGTATATTCCTATCAAAGGTAAAGAAAAAGTAATTAAAGATTTAAAAAAAGATGTGAAAGATAGTGATATGGTCTATCTAGCATCCGATCCAGACCGTGAAGGAGAAGCGATTGCTTGGCATTTAAAAGATACTTTGGGAATCAAAGATAATCAATATAAGAGAGTATTATTTAATGAGATTACCCATGATAAAGTATTAGAAGCAATGGGAAATCCTACGGTAATTGATGATCATTTAGTAAAGAGTCAAGAGACAAGAAGAATTTTAGATCGGATTATTGGATTTAGACTTAGTAAATTATTACAAGCTAAAATTGGTGCCAAGAGTGCGGGGAGAGTCCAAAGTGTTGCTTTAAAGTTAATTGTGGATCGAGAAAGAGAAATTGAAAACTTTAATCCCGTAGAATATTGGACTATTACGGCTCATTTTGATCAGTTCGATGCGAATTACTTTAAAGTAGTTGATAACAAAGATGAAACAAAATTAGATACCGAAGAAGAAGCAGATGATGTTTTAGCTCATATTACGGATCAATATAAAGTAGAAAATGTTGATACCAAGAAGACTAAGAGAAGTTCTAAATTTCCCTTTACGACTTCTACTTTGCAACAGGAAGCTTCTAATAAATTAGGTTTTCCTGCTCGTAAGACGATGAGTATTGCTCAAAAGTTATATGAAGGTATTGATTTAGAGAAGGAAACGGTTGGTTTAATTACTTATATGAGAACGGATTCTATTCGTTTAAGTGATGATTTTGTAAGACCAGCTATGAAGTATATTGAAGAAGAATATGGCAAAGAATATGTTGGTTATGTGAAACAAGCTAAAAAGAATGATAATGTACAAGATGCTCATGAAGGTATTCGTCCTACGAGTGTTTTAAGAGAACCAACCAAAGTTAAAAAATATTTAAGTAGTGATGAATTTAAATTATATAGTTTGATTTATAAGAGAACGTTAGCAAGTCTAATGGCAGATGCCTTGCTTGATCAGACAACGGTTATTTTCAATAATCAAGATTATCGTTTTAAAACGACTGGTAGTGTTATTACCTTTGAAGGTTATTTGAAAGTATATAAGGATTATGAATCTAGTGATGATAATCGTTTACCAAAATTTGTTGTGGATGAAATTCATAAGACAAATGATGTTGAGAAAGAACAACATTTTACACAACCACCTGCTCGTTATACAGAAGCTCGATTAATTAAAGAATTAGAGGAATTAGGAATTGGTAGACCTAGTACCTATGCAACGATTATTGATACGATTAAGAGTCATGATTTTGTTACTATTGAGGATAAGAAGTTTAAACCTACTACTATCGGTATTGAATCTACTGATAAGTTACAAGAAAAATTTAGTGGTATTATCAATACTAGCTATACAAGTGAAATGGAAACAGATTTAGATGAGATTGCAGAAGGACATATGGTTTGGAATCAAGTGTTATCTGATTTTTATCAAAAGTTTGAACCAATGGTACAAGATGCTTTTAAAACGATGGAGAAGAAAGCAGCAGAAGAAACAGGAGAAGTATGTCCTGAATGTGGTAGTCCTTTGGTCATTCGTAAAGGAAAATATGGAGAATTTGTTGCTTGTAGTAACTATCCAACTTGCAAATACATTCAAAAAGAAGAAGTGGAAATTGTAGAGATTTGTGATTGCCCTAACTGTTCTGGTAAGATTGTAGAGAAGAAGAGTCGTAAGGGTAAAGTTTTCTATGGATGTAATAATTACCCAAAATGTAAGACAGCTTATTGGGATAAACCAATTGATAAGAAATGTCCTGAATGTGGTGAAATGCTTACAGAAAAAGGATCTATTATTAAATGTTCTAGTTGTGATTATAAGGAGGAGTAATCCTCTTTTTTTGCTTTTTAAAGGTTTTTATGATATAATGAAGCATGTGGAAGGGGTACTATTATGGGTAAAATAAATGAATATTTTTTGATTGCTAGAAACCGATTAACGAATCAATTTCAAGTGATTCCTGTCAATGGAAAAAGAGGTTGTTCTCTAGAAGAAATTGATTTATATACCATGAATTATAAGGATGCATTTGATTTAGAAGATTCTCTACAAGAACAAGGAATTGTTATGGGAGATGACACTGATTTCTTTATTGCGAATCAAACGAGAGTAGAGGGAAAAAAGAAAGTTTTTAAACAAGAGGCATTATTTTCTTCTCATCGTATTTTACAAGATGTTGCGAAGAATTCGCTTGCAAAAGAACTATCTAAAAGTGAAACATTGATTGATCATATTTTAGATTCTTTTGCAGAAAAGATGAGAAGAGATCCTGTTCTATTTGAACAAGTTGTTTCTGGAAAGACAAGTGTTTATGAAAAGTATGCTCGTTATTTCTTCTTTACTCGTCAAGATTTATTGGGATTAAAGTATCGTGATGGTGGATGGGCGAGAACGTCTTATCCGTTAGTTAGAAATGTTTCGGAAGCTTCTTCTAGAGGACATGATACGTTATCTCGTATTGGGGATCGTATGTATCGTGATTTATTGGAACCAAAACTATTAGAAGTAACGGATGCTAACTATGATCCTAATCAAATGAATTTCTTTGATTTTATGGAGATTCCTAAAAAAATCAATGAAGATCAGTTATTAGAAGTGATGAATACGTTTGAGAATTTACCTTCTTATACGATTACCATTCATCATTCTCGTGCTTCTTTTCATCCTGAAACCTTTTCTTCTTATGACGGGGATGATTTAGATACTTTGATGACATATCTTCCTCATTCTTTATGTTTACTTATTCATTTATATTTAGTACAGAGAGATTCTGTTGATTCTCCTGAGAGAGAAAAACTTCTTCACAATAGTGAAGCAGAGATTTTACGTTTCATTCGAAACAATCCAGGAGTATTAGAAGATGCACATGAATGGTGTGGGGTTTACCATAAATATGAAAGAAAGAGTTTTGGTGATGATCATGGAAGAGAATACCAAAAAGAAGGAAATCGTTAAGGAATTACAAGATTATTTAGATTTCTTAAAATTCCAAAAGAATTATTCTGATTATACAATCTTAAATTATGAAAATGATATTGTAGAATACATGGATTATATTCATAGTGAAGGATTAGATTTTAAAGAAATTGAATATAGTGATATTCGATTCTTTTTAATGTATTTAAAAGATACTAAGAAAGATAATAATGCTTCTATTGATCGTAAATTAAGTGCTTTGAGAGGTTTTTATAAATTTTTAGCGAATGAAGGAATTGTGAAAAGCAATGTCTTTTCATTAGTTTCTGGTCCTAAAAAGAGTAAGAAACTTCCTCGGTATTTTGAATATAATGAATTAGAAGAGATGTTTTCGGTTCCCGATGATTCTCCTTTGGGACAAAGAGATTCCTTACTATTAGAAATGTTATATGCAACAGGATGTCGTGTGGGGGAACTTGTTTCCATGAAAGTATCGGATATTGATTTTGGTAGACGAAATATTTTAATTTTAGGAAAAGGGAATAAAGAGAGATATGTTACCTATGGAGAATATTGTGAAGAAGCTTTAAAGAAATATTTGAATGATGGATATCTTACTTTAAATCAGAATCATAGTGAATATTTATTTCTCAATAATAAAGGTGGCCCTCTTACGGAAAGAGGAGTTCGTTTTTTACTCGATAAGATTATTCAACAGACGAGTATTAATAAAAAAATTAGTCCTCATATGATTCGTCATTCTTTTGCGACTCATCTCTTAAATGAGGGTTGTGATCTTTTAACCGTACAGAAATTATTGGGTCATGAAAGTATTAAAGCAACTCAGATTTATACCCATGTGACAACCGATCGATTAAAAGAAGTCTATTATCAGAGTTTTCCAAGAGCTAAAAAAGATGATTAATTCATCTTTTTTTGTTTATTTGCTTTTCTTTTATTGCACGATTCGTTATAATATTATTAGTTCCTGTAAAGGGTGTGATTTATCTATGAATGATGAATTTCAATCCATCGGAGAACTATATCAGAGGGTGATGCCTGCTTTGCAGACAAAGGTTGGAAAACTTCATAAAAAAGGAATTACAACAGTGGGAGAAGATGATATATGGAATCTATTGATGGAGAAATGGAAAAATGGAAAGGGGTTAACTCTTTTTGACATTGTCAATGATATTATGTCATTGGATGAAAAAGTTATTATAGATAAATTCAAAATAGAAAAAGATTCATAATGTAGGAGATGGAAAAAATGAAAAAAGAAAAAAATGGAAAGGGAAAAGTTGTTCGTACAACATTCATATTATTATTACTGATGGTAGGAATAGGATTTTGTTTTGTTCCTTTATTTCAGAATTTAAAGTTTGGTCTTGACTTACAAGGAGGATTTGAAATCCTTTATAAAGTCAATACTATTGATGGTTCTAAAATGACACAAGATAAATTAACGGCTACTTATAAGACGTTAAGTAAGAGAATTGATACGTTAGGTGTCAGTGAACCTGAAATGATCATTGAAGGAAATGATAAGATTCGAGTAAAATTAGCAGGAGTAAAAGATCCTGAAACAGCAAGAACGCAATTATCAACGGTTGCTTCTTTATCATTCCGTGATACAGAAGATAATTTGTTAATGACGAGTGATGTTTTAAAAGCTGGAGGAGCTAAGATTAGTCAAGATGAGAAGGGAAATCCTGCTGTCTTATTGACGGTTGCTGATAAAGATACGTTCTTTACTGTTACAAATGCCATTAGTCAAAAAGAAAATAATTTAATTGTGATTTGGTTAGATTACAATGAATTATTAGATAGTTATAGTAAAGAAGGTAATATGTGTGGAACGGATCAGTCAAACTGTTTAAGTGCTGCTACTGTTTCCCAAGGATTTGCTAGTGATGTTATTATTCAAGGAAGCTTTACTCAAGAAGAAGTTAGTAATTTAGTGGATTTGATTAATAGTGGATCTTTACCAAGTAAACTAGAAGAGATTAGTTCTAATACCGTAGGAGCTAGTTTTGGTGATCAAACTCTTCATACAACTTTTGTTGCAGGAGTGATTGCCATTATTGCGATTGTGTTAATTTTAATCTTAATTTATCACTTTGCTGGATTTGTATCTGCTATTTCTATGTTTATTTATACATTCTTAGTATTTGCAGTTTTCTGGGTTGTAGGAGGAGTTCTAACCTTGCCTGGAATTGCTGCTTTGGTACTGGGTATTGGTATGGCAGTTGATTCGAATGTTATTACATATGCAAGAATTCGAGAGGAATTGTTAAAAGGGAAGAGTCTTCCTACTGCTTTTAAGGAAGGATCTAAATCTAGTTTCCGTGCCATTATTGATTCCAATGTTACAACTTTGATTGTTGCTATTATCATGTTTATTTTTGGAGAATCTAGTATTAAAGGTTTTGCAACCATGTTAATTATTACGGTACTTGTTACGATGATTACGATGGTATTTTTAACAAGAACCATTTTAAAGATGTTTGTAAAAACAGAATTCTTTGATGATAAGATTCGTTTCTTTATCAATGTGAATCCAAAAGATGTACCAAATGTTCATAAGAATGAAGAAATTAAACCAAATCGTTTCCATGAAGTTAATTTCTTAAAATATAAGTGGGTTTGTTTAGGAATCTCTTGTTTGATTATTTTGATTGGATGTATCTTCTTAGGAACCAAAGGATTTAATTTAAGTATTGATTATAAGACTGGTACGGATGTTACGGTTGTTACGGAAGAAAAACTTACGAAAAAAGCATTAGAAGCTGATTTAAAAGAATTAAAACTAGAATCTAGTAGTATTACGATTTCTTCTGATGAAGCTAGTATTCGTATTGATGATGCTGTAGACGGAGAAAAAGTAAAAGAAATCAATCATTATTTTGAAGAAAAATATGATGCCAAAGTTAATATTGGAGTAGTTACCAATATTGTTCAAAAAGAATTAGTGAAGAATGCAATCCTTTCTGTATTGATTGCTTTACTAGGAATTATTATCTATGTATCGATTCGATTCAAATTTAGTTATGCAGTTGGTGGAGTTCTTGCTTTATTACATGATGTCTTGATCATGTTCAGTATCTTTGCTATCTTCCGTTTCCAAGTTAGCTCTATGTTTATTGCAGCTGTTCTTGCGATTATTGGATATTCGATCAATGATACGATTGTATCGTTCGACCGTATTCGTGAGAATGTAGAAAATTATGATGAGAAGAAATTAGATGCCGATAAGTTAGAAGAACTTGCTAATCGTAGTATTCAAGAAACATTTACGAG
>JAGCSA010000042.1 GCA_017964405.1 Bacilli bacterium | reverse complement strand
TTATTCATTTTCTTCCTATTCTTAGTCATTATGTTATTAAACTATGTAAAAATCTCTTGGAATCCAGCAAGTCCTAATTTCTGGGATGAAAACAGTACCAATCAAGCTAATTGTAAAGCTTTAGGAAAAAGAGTGTATGGATCCTTATCCGATTATGGAATTGATGGAGATCTACAAGAACTAGCGTGTGAGATTACAACATCTCCGACGAAATCTTACAGTGTTTACTTAAAACTAAGTAGTGGAGAATCTGTAAAATATGTATTATTTCAAACCAATCAAGATGGATATTTTGAAGTAAAAGGAAATACGGATAAGATTACAGAATTAGAAACTCTTCAAAAAGAATATGGTCTTGCTAGCAACTACCAAGAGTTCTTAACAACCAGTAGAGAGTTATCCAATAAGTTTGCTTCTTTAAAAGATGATGCTGCTTATGAAGACCAATTAATTAGTCAAGATAAAGATCAGAAAGAAAAAACACACTTTATATTCACAAAAGATGACATATTATCATAAAAAGATTGTCATCTTTTTTATTTTTCCGTATAATGGATATAAAGATGAAGGAAGAGGAAGGAGAAATTCATTCATTTAGCGCCAGGACTGTAAGAAGTTGACGAGGATAGTAGGTTATCGAAAGATTCGGCGGGTACTACTACGGAAATAGTGATTCGTAAGATATAGAGCAAAGAGTAAAATCGAGATTATAACAAAGTATATATCACCACTACATGTTTTAATAGTGGAGGAAAAAGATATATATGTGTGGAATTGTAGGATATGTTGGAGAACAACATCCGAAAGAATTTTTATTAGACGGTTTAAAAAAATTAGAATATAGAGGGTATGATTCCAGTGGAATTGCCATTAAGAATAATGACAATATTCAAATTATTAAATGTACAGGAAAAATATCCGATTTAGAAGAAAAGATTAATAAAGAGAATTTAATCTCTTCTAAAATAGGAATCGCTCATACAAGATGGGCAACACATGGGGAAGCAAACGAGACAAATGCACATCCTCACAAAGTCGGAAAAGTAACATTAGTTCATAATGGAATTATTGAAAATGCTACCGATTTAAAAAACAAATTAGTAAATGATGGTGTTGTATTTAGAAGTGAAACGGATACAGAAGTAGCTTGTGCAGTTATTTCTAAATATTATAAGGGTAATCCGATAGAAGCCATTACAGAAGCCATTCAATTACTAAAAGGATCTTATGCTTTTGGAGTTTTATTTGAAGATCAAGATAAATTATATGCGGTAAGAAAAGATTCTCCTTTAATTATAGGATTAGGAAAAAAAGAAAATTATATTGCATCTGATATCGCAGCTATCATCAAATATACCGATCAATATATTTTACTAAATGATGATGAAGTAGTAGAATTATCAGGAGAGAATGTTACGGTATATAAAGATGGTAAAAAGATTAAAAAAGAGATTCAAACATCTACGATGACCATAGAAGATGCGAATAAAGGAAATTATAAACATTTCATGTTAAAAGAAATCATGGAAGAACCAATTGTATTACAGAGAACATTAAATAAATATATTAATAATATGGATCAAATGGTAGACATTAGTCCTTATGAAGAAATCCATATTGTAGCATGCGGATCTGCTTTATATGCAGGAATGATTGGTAAATGTTTATTAGAAGAAAAAGCAAATATTAAATGTATGACGGATGTTGCGAGTGAATATCGTTATAAAAAGATTATTTATGATCGAAAGACATTAGTCATTTTAGTATCACAATCGGGAGAAACAGCTGATACAATTGCTGCTATGAGAAAAGCACATGAAGAAGGAATTGATACCTTAGCAATTGTCAATGTAAAGACTTCTACGATTGCAAGAGAAGCAAAACAGACTCTATTTATAGAAGCAGGACCAGAGATTGCAGTTGCTACAACAAAAGCTTACTTATTACAAGTTGCTATGTTCTCTCTAATCGCATTAAAAGCAGCTCATAGTAAGAAATTAGAAAAAAATTATAAAGAGATCATAGAAGAAGCAAAACAACTACCAGATTACCTAAGAAAGGTATTAAACGATAAGGATGTATTCGCAGGAATCGGAAAAGAAATTAAAGGTGCCAGAGATGCATTCTATATTGGTAGAGGAGTAGACTATGCTATGTGTGAAGAGGGTAGTCTAAAACTAAAAGAAGTTTCTTATACTCATAGTGATGCTTATCAAGCAGGTGAATTAAAACATGGAACCATTTCTTTAATAGAAGATGGAGTTCCGGTATTTGCCATTATTACAGATGATAAGATTAAAGATAAGACAGAGTCGAATGTCATTGAAGTAGAATCTAGAAAAGCAAAGATTTATACGATTACCAATGATGCTAGTATCATGAATCATCACTTCAAATATGTAGTAGAAAAGATTAGTGATTACTTCCAACCAGTCTTAATCGTACCACCTTTACAATTAATTGGTTATTATACAGCACTAGAAAGAGGACTAGATATTGATAAACCAAGAAACTTAGCAAAATCAGTAACAGTAGAATAAAAAAAGAGGAGTAATCCTCTTTTTTATTTTTCTTTGGTAACTTCTTTGATCTTGTTACTAGCAGCTTTTACCGTTTCCATATCGGGTTCAACGACCCAAGCACTTCCTACTTCTAGAGAAACAGAACCTAAATCTTTTCCATCAACACTTTGTTCAATGACTTCAAAGTTAGAATCTTTTAAGCCTTCTTTTACTAAATTGGTAATCGTCTCTTTATTCATATCAGTAATATATAATCCATCAAAAGAAGTAAGAATTTCATCATAATTCGTAAGAGTCGTAGTAGAAGCAAGCTTCTTCACAATACTAATAATAATCTTGCGACAGTTTTCTTGTCTTGCTCGATCTCCTCCCGGAATATTCTTTCTTTCTCTCGCAATCGCAAGAGCTTCTACTCCGTTATAAGAACGACATCCTTTGGTAACATGAAGTTTTTCTCCTTTATCTGCATAACTACCTACATTCATATCATGAGAAGTATAGAAATCATAATTAGAACAGAAATCAATACCACCAACGGTATCCACAACTGTTACCAAACTCTTTGCATTTACACTGACTTGATATTGAATCGGAATATCAAAGAATTCTGCTAAAGCATCTTTGGTAACTTTCGGATCCATATAACCCATATAAGTTAAAGTATCTTGAATATGATAAGCAGGAACATCAATTAAATAATCTCTGGGAATCGAAGTGAAGACAACCTGATGAGTCTTAGTATTGACTGTTACAATCATATTAAAATCACTATGAATACCAGAATAATCATAAGCATTAATATAGACACTAAAGGCAGTAGGAATCTCTTTACTCTTAGGAAATTCTTCTTCAATATCCATTTCATATAAAATAGCATAATCTTCACGATTTAAAAAATTAGAAGACTCAAGAGTATGTTCATAAGTGGCACTAGGAAGAAATACATAATGATATTGACTCTTCAAATCAATTAAAAGATTCGAAATATTATCACTAGCTGTATAAGAATAAGTACCTAGTTTTGCTAAAGCAATCTCCATAGAACGACCATATTTATAATAATAAATCGTGGTATCAGAAGATAACTCTTCCATAGAAGCAACCGGATCATTCACATTCTTTAATACATAGTAATGAGTAGTTACTTTATAAGTTTCTACTGCAAAATTATGATCAATATAACGATTGGTTTTACTTAAGTAATAATAACCAAAACCATTTCCTATGATACTAACGAGATAGAGAATAATTCCAAGTATCACCAAGAATACATGTTTTCGATTATAAAGAAAGAATCCTAATAAGAATAAAACTCCTTCTCCCACTAAAAAGATTGTTAAATATTTACTGGGTAACATGTCTAAGTGAATCACTTCATAAACAGCAAATCCAATGACAATGAGTACCAGTAAACTGAATATATTTTTTAATATTTTTTTCAAGGTATCATCTCCTATATGTACTGATATAAATTAATAACAATATGATCTTTATATTCATAGATTAATTCAGATGTTGGATGATCTAATAATTCTTCATAGATTTCTTCATCACCAAAGGTAAGGGTAAGACCATATTCTTGTTGACAAAAACGTTCGAATCCTAATTTTCTTAAATGATATTCATCCCAGAAAATCCCTTCATCGGCAATATAACCATAATTCATATTAGCAATAGGTCCCTCTGAATGAATATTTCCTACAACAATAAAAGGTTTATCTAATTCATTGATATGAGTATCTATCGCACTACGAATAGCAGTATCATAAGCTTTATAGGTATTTTCTAACGTCAAATAAGTTGCTTGATCTTGAATCAAATAATTTCGGAATAAGACTCCTAAGAATAAGAAAGTAAGTACCATCATCTTTTTATCTTTCAAATAAGGAAGAAAGAAAAAAGGAAGAATTAAGTAAGAAGAACTCATTAGTAATTGTAATTTTGCTTCTGCAATCACAAAGATTACACAGTTTAAAAAGACAGGAAATAAGAAAAGAATGATACAAGAAAGTACCTTTTCTTTCCACGACAATTTACTCTTCCAAAGAGTGATTCCAAAAGAAATAAGAAATAATATTCCAATCCCACTATATAAAATAGGATTTCCTAGATAAGTATTCTTTTCTATTTCATTCGTAAAAAACATTTGGAAAAATAATTGATAAGATTCAATTAATTTATGAGGAATATCTAAGATAGTATTGATTCCAATACTACTAGCATTACTATAACTTGCCATAGAAACATGGAATAATAATTGGGTAATTTTCATTCCCATAAAATAAACAATCATACTAGTAAGCATGAGTAATACATAGATTCCACATTCTTGATATGATATTTTTTTTGCTAATAATAATTTTAATTGATAACAGACAAATACCGTAACAATGAGAGATAAATAAGCTTGGTACATAGATAGACTAATGACCATTAAAAAGATAGGAAGCAAGAATCTAGTAGTCCATTTCTTTGTCTTATAAAATAAGAATAAAGAAAGTATTCCACAAAGAAAAGCAAGTAAATAAGGAACAGAACAATATGTAAATAATAAAGTAGAAGAAATAATAGGACTTAGTACCATCAATAGTACTAAGAATAGTTTCTGTACTTTAGAGTCAATCTCAAATAGATTCATTAATAAATAGGTAATGATACCAATCAAAAGAAAAGAAAGAAAGGTCTCTATCGTAGAAACAGATAAATAACTTTTTAATAATCCTATTCCAAATAATCCAAATCTTCCCAAAGATAATTCCCAAGAATAACCATTATAATAAGAATTATTTAATAATACATCTGCAGTTAATAAATTCTTGGTAAGAATCGGAAAATGAACAATTACGAGTAGAAAAAACATAACAATATAAAGAATATTTTCTTTTTTCCCAATCATCTTTTTCATTGCAATCACCTAATCTTATTCTACCATAGAAAGATTTGAAAAGAAAGGATACATATGATATTATCTTGATAGAGAAGGGATCTTATGAAAAAATTAATAAAAGTAGCAGAATATATTCTATTTGTTATGTTTTTTGTACTATTATTTTTTGAAAAACAAAAACTTTCTATCTTATTAACAATCCCCGTATTGTTATTTTTATATTGGTATCAAAAGAAAGCAAAAATTAAGAATTATCCTTTATTTCTTTTTATCATTTCTTTCTTAATAAGACTGGTATCTATTCTCATATTAAAAGTAGAAGTAGCAGATGATTTTAAAACAATGTTAGAAGCAAGTAGAAGCTTACTACAATTAGATGTTAGTTTCATGAATGGATTTTATTTTCAAACGTATCCATTCCAATTAGGATTAGTCTTATATCAAGCTCTTCTATTAAAGATAGTGAATTATACAATTCTTTTAAAAATCATGAACAGTATTTTTACATCTCTCATCGTAGTCATAATTTATTGTATTAGTAAAAAACTCGTAAAAGAAGAAACAGCAAGAACCGTTTCTTTTGCCTATTTATTCTATCTATATCCATTATATTTAAATTCTGTTTTAACAAATCAACACATCCCTGCCTTATTAACATTAATCGTAGTTTATCTATTAATAACGAAAGAAGAGAATTGGAAGAATTCCATCTTAATTGCATTTCTATTAGCCTTAGCTAATTTCTTTCGAACAGAGTCCATTATTATTATTTTAGGAATTATTGTCTATACCATTTGTTATTTAAAAAAAGACAATTATAAAAACGAATTAATGAATTTAGGAATTCTATTATTGACATATTTTGCTTTAACAACTTTAACATCTCAAATCTTATTAGTGAGTCCTTTAAATAAAGGAGTAGAAAACAAAGAATCATTAAATAAAAATGTAACATTATGGAAATTCTATTGTGGATTAAATGATGAACACAATGGTATTTATAATGAAGAAGATGTAGAAAGATATTTCTCTACCAATCAAGAAAAAGAATTATTGAAAGAAAGAATTCAATTGGATTATAAAAAGTTCCCAGTATTATTCTTAAAGAAAGAAGTCATTCTTTGGACACAAACGAATTATGATTTAAGAATTACGAATGATTGGAATACTTCTAAAATCTATGAATGGATTTTAAATTATAATCAAGGATTTTTAAATCTTATGATGATTGTATTTGTGATTAGTTTATTCCCAGTAAAGAAAAAAGAAGAAGATTCTAAAATCATACTGATTAAAATTCTATTAGCTCTTTATTATGGAATCTATTTATTCATTGAAATTTCACCAAGATATGCTTATAACTTACACATGTTGTGTTTCTTATTATTAGGGATTGGATTAGAAAGAATTATTTGTAAATGCAACCAACTTTATACAAAAAACAACCAAAAATTGGTAGAACGCAACCGGTAGAAATTCTAAAATGGTAGGTGAAAGGAGAGAAAAAGTATGAATAATAATTTCTCAGATAACATCAAAATAATTCGAAAAGAACATAACTTATCTCAAGAACAACTTGCAGAAGAATTAGGAGTATCACGTCAGGCAATATCCAAATGGGAATCAGGTGCCGCCTATCCAGAAATGGATAAAATAATCACGATTTGTAAAAAGTATAATTGTAATATTGATGATCTTTTACATAGTGATATTAAAGAAGTGAAAGGAGAAGAAGAAACCAAAAAGAATATAAATAATTACATAGAAGGATTCTTTCAATTTGTAACAGATTCTGTTAATATGTTTATTCGAATGAAATTTTGGAGTAAAATGAAATTTCTATTCGAACAATTTGTAATTGCACTTATATTAATGATTGGTGGGAAAATCATCTATGGTATTTTAACAACGATTATGAGTCATTCTTTATTAGGAATGATTCCTGTATCTATTTATAGTAGAATCGAAAGCTTCTTTGAAGCAATCTATATATTAATTGCTTTTGTAGTAGCAGTCGTCGTCATGGTACGTATCTTTAAAAATAGATACTTAGAGTATTATGAAGAAGTAGTAGAAGAACAAAAAGAAGAAAAAACAAGTAGAACAGCAAAAAATGATAATGCCAAAATTACTTTTAAAGAAGAAAGTAAAATTGTAGTAAGAAATTCAAAAGATAGTGATTATCATTTATTAAGAGGATTGTTCAAAATATTCTTATTCTTTGTAAAACTTGCTGTATTACAAATAGAAATTGGTTTGTGTATCGCATTAGTATTCGTAGGAATTGGTCTATCCTTATCCTTCTTGGTAAGTAAAACAGGAATCTTCTTCCTAGGATGTTTCTTTGGATGTCTATCATCAGGCATAGCTCTTGCAGCAGTCATAATTCTATTATTTAATTTTGTGTTTAACAGAAAAAGTAATAAGAAATTAATTATTTGGTCTTTTGTAGGATCAATATTAGTAATCGGTATCAGTATTGGTATGGTTATGATAGGTTCTCTACAATTTGAATTAGTAGATGAAGTAAAGAATCCAAAGACAGATGAATATGTCATAGAAATGAATGACTCCTTATTATTAAGAGATAGAGAAAATATTGAATACATCCCAGAAGAAAGAGAGAATATTCGAATCGAATATGTAGTAGATGAACATTTAACAACAAATTACACACTAAATAATGATAATGTGATTCAACTATATAGTTATACAGAGAATGAATGGGCATATATGAAAAATATTCTAAAAGATTTAAATAACAAAAGGATTTACAGTAATCGTGATTATGAAACAATTAGAGTTTATGCATCAGCTGCTAACTTAGAGAAATTACATAATAATCAGACAGCTTATTATGATGAACAACAAAGAAGAGAAGAAGAGATGAATGCATTAAGAGAAGAATTAGAAGAAACAAAAAGAGAATTAGAAGAGACGAAGATAGAGCTAGATGCAAAAAATCAAGAGTTAGAATTAGAAACAGAAGAATAAGGTTTTCCTTATTCTTTTGATTTGACAAAGGATCTGTTTTTTTATATATTATACCTGTTTAAGGAGTGGGTATCATGGAGAAATATCAAGAGATTGAAAGAAGTATTATTAAAAAATTTCGAAAAGATATTTGGGCCAAGTTTATTAGTTCCATTCAAGAATATGAATTAATCAAAGAAAATGATAAAATCATGGTTTGTATCAGCGGGGGAAAAGATTCTTTTTTACTAGCGAAATGTATTCAAGAATTACAAAGACATGGGAAATTCCCATTTGAAGCACACTTTGTATGTATGGATCCTGGTTATCATCAAAAGAATCGAGAATTAATTGAAAAGAATGCAAAACTGATGAATATTCCCATTGAGATATTTGAAAGTGATATTTTTGATGTGGTAGCAAGTCAAGAAAAAAGTCCTTGTTACTTATGTGCACGTATGAGAAGAGGAAGTCTTTATAATCATGCAAAAGAATTAGGATGCAATAAAATAGCATTAGGACATCATATGAACGATGTTATCGAAACAACTCTTCTATCAATGTTTTATGGTTCTGAGATTAAAACCATGATGCCAAAATTACATAGTGACAATTTTGAAGGAATAGAACTCATTAGACCTCTCTATCAAGTAAGAGAAGAAGATATAGCAGCATGGGTAAAATTTAATGAATTAGAATTTTTGAATTGTGCCTGTAAATTCACAGAAGAGACAAATACGATCGATGAAGAAAAAAGCAAGCGAAAAGAAATGAAAAAGTTAGTAAGAGAATTAAAAAAACAGAATAATCAAGTAGATTATAATATCTTTAAAGCTTTAGATAATGTAAATTTAGACTGTGTTTTAGGAACAAAAAAGAATCATGAATATGAGAGCTTTTTAAAACACTATGACGATTAAAAACATCAAACAAGATGTTTTTTATTTGGTTGACTTCCCAAAACAGAAAAGATAAACTATTAGTATAGGAATAGAAAGAAGATGGGTACGATGAAGATATTACGAATTGTATTAAATGGTATCATGGGAATCATATTCTTATTCGGAATACTAATCATAGTCATGTTTGCTTTAGGACTAGTTCCAACCATCGTATCATCTGGTTCTATGTCAGGGACATTAGAAATTGGAGATTTATGTTTTATCAGTAAAAGATATCCTTATGAAAAAATAAAAAAAGGAGACATCATTGTCTACCAATTACCAAAACAAAAAGTTATTCATAGAGTGATCAATCAATCAGAAGAGGGTTTGACAACCAAAGGAGATGCGAATGCAAATCCGGATACAAAAAAAACAACCCAAAGTAACTATTATGGAAAATATGTTTTTTCAATACCAAGAGTAGGATTACTGATTAGTAAAATGCAGACAGTAATAGGAAAAACCATTGCTGTTACCTGTATTCTTGTTTTGTATGTCGTAACATATCTAGTAAACTATGCTTGTAAGAAAAAAGAATCTGATTTAAGTGGTGACAAATAAAGGTAAAAAGAGTGGATTTCTACTCTTTTTATTTTACTTTATGCCAAGTTTTTGTTATATTTATGATAGGGTGATTGTATGAACGTAGGACAATACTTACAAGAAAACTTTCCAGGAGGAGTATCTCAATATAAAGAGATCACTGTAAACGGAGAAGTCAAAGGATATTATGTTAGAGGAAAAAATGGAGATGAAATGTATCTTCCTGCCAATGTTTCAGGTAATGTTGGTATGTTTTCTTATCTTCCAGGAGCAGGTGGATCTAGAAACGATGCTGCCAGAATTCGTGATTGGATCAATTCCGATAATCCACCATCATTCCCAGTAACGATTGCTGCAGAATGTAGTGATAAACATAATTGTATTGAAGTAGGATACCAAGTAGCCAAAGGAGCAAACATGAATGTAACCAATAACGTTACTGTTTGTTTCAGTGCCAGTGGTTATTTAGGAATTAGTAGAACCAATACTTTTGAAGAAAATCACCCAGATGTAGTTTCAACCGTTATTTCTTGTGAACCTTATAATGAACATATTTACAATTACAAAAAGAATGGGGCACAAGGATTAATTGATAGTGGATCTCAAGTTATTTTTGTCGCACCATCAAGATTCCATATTAATATGAAAGATGAAATCAAAGGGATGACAGAGGCAGGCATTAATGCATATTTCCTTCAAACCGCTTATTCCGGTGGTGGAAGTGTTCACATTATGACCAACCGAGATATTATTTCAAGTGGAATTATTGATTATTTATTAGGATATTCGGATGACTTTAATAAAGAACCAGGTTCCAACCCACATTATCAATTGATGAAATTCAATAGTGAATTAAAAGATTATGAAAATGTAAATTATGATGAATTGGCAAACAATGTCGTTGCAGTAAAAATTCCTAAGAAAGAGGAATTAAATGTAGTAGATGCCTTCGATATTCAAACAAAAGAAAGCCCTGTTCATGGTAAATATTCTGGATTAAAATCCATTGAACCAGTACAAGTAACAGGTGCAGTTATGAAGACAAACTACACCTATGCAAACGAAGAGATGAACAAGATCAGATCTCTTGTAAAATCATCCAATTTTGTAGATTCCTTTAAGAATCTAACATTCCGTTCCATTGCAGGAATTCCAGGATGTATTTCAGGATATTTAAATCAATATTATGATATTGTAGGAAGTTTATTAAATTCCTTAACATTAGAGACAGATTCAATTTTGAGTTATACACAAGCAGTTGTGGATTTAGATAATGATTTAGCAAATTCAAAACCTGCTGGTACGATTGTACAAGATAGTGAATTAAAAGGCTATATTCCAATCGGATTACCAGAAGAAGAGGATGAAAAAGAAAAAGATGATAAGAAAGAGGAAGAGGGAAAAGATAAGAGTCCAAGCCCAAGTCCAACACCAAAATCACCTGGTGGAGGTGGAGGCGGAAGCAGACAACCTACGACTACACAACCAGAGACTGGTACGAAACCTGATACAACCCCTCCAACAAAACCTACAGAACCACCAACAAAACCAGACACAACTCCTCCGACACAACCTACAGATCCACCAACGAAACCAGACACAACCCCTCCAACGAAACCAACTGATCCACCAACAAGACCAAGTACAAATCCACCAACACCACCAGATACAACACCAGGTTATTCACCAATTCCTGTTGGATCTTCTGGAACGTCTTCAGGAGGAGATGGAGGAGACCATTCAGGTGCTGGATATGATGGAGCAGTACTAAGTACCGATCCAGTTCCATTAGAGGATGATGGTAGAATGGAAGCAATGGAAGGGTTAGACGATTCAACCTCATCCATTGAGAAAGTCATTGATACACAAAATTATAAGAAAATTCCAGTAACTGAAAAACCAATTGAAACAACGACAAGTAAATCAAAGAGTTCAGTGATTCCAATTGCTGCTGGATTAGGAATTGCAGCAGCTGCCGGTATTGGAGCAAAAGTATATATGGATCACTCTAAGAACAATGACACAGGAGAAGAGGATGAAGAAGAATATGATGATGACTTCGCATCCGATGAATGGACTGGAGATGAAAACACAGTAGCACTTGAGGAAGATTATAGTGCAAGACCAGCTCATGATACAGAATTAGAAGAAGATACGTATTATCAAAAAAATGAAGATAACTACACACCAGTTGGTTCCAACGAACTATTGGATGTAGAGTAAAGGAGGGAACTACATGGCTAAAATATATCAAGATGAAATTGATGCTTTCCTATCGTCAGGAACTCTTGACACATTAACAGTAGATTCCTCTGAAGGAAATTCCATCAATGAAGCATTATTAGACTTTAACGATAGAAGTAGATTCCAATTAGAAGGTAATAATTGGGATAAATATAGAACAAAATTAGCTGCTTTTAACGAAGCAATGCAAACAAGGGCAAGACTTGCCAAAGCCATTGAAGCAGCGATTAAAGAAGCTTTACAATTATTGGAAGATTATTTAGGAGATGACCTAATGTTAGATTCTTCTAAACTAGATGAATACAAACAAGAAAGACAAAATTGTAAAGATAGTATCGACAAACTAAATGGGATGTTGAATGCAACAACTCAAGTAGAATATACGAATGAAAATGGGGAGAAAAAGAAAAAGACAGTAGCTCTATACGATGCAGGAGAGATTCGTTCACAAATTGCTTTGGCAGAAGAAACGATTGCAGAATTAGATCGTTTAATTACAAAGATAGAAGGATTTGAACCTGTATATCAACAAGCAGTATCCATTCTAGAAGGAGCTTTTTCAGAATTAGGTACTTTCCAAAGCCAAGTCTCTGCCATTGTGCCAGATGCAACCTTTAGTTATAAACCTGCAGCATAGGAGGGTATATGGAAGATAGAGAAGAAAAAGAAGAAAGGGAAGAAAGAGAAAGAAAACAACGAGAGAGACAAAAACAATATGATCGCTTAATCAAACGAGAAGAAGAAAACTTAGATAAGATGAGAGCGGTTCAAGAAGAAATGGGATATCTCAATCGAAGTTTGAATGCTTGTATAAACATTGCTTCTGAATCCATCTTAAGTATTGGTCTTCGTAAACGATATGATCGAATGACACAAGCAAACTATAATTCCTATGCAAGGGCCAATAGAAGTATTGATCAACAAATAGACGACAAGAAAAAAGAAATAGAACGTCTACAAGAAGAAAAAATTCAAACGTACGAACAAGATAAAAAAGAAGCAAGAGAGCAAGATGAAAAAGCAAAAGAAAAACAAAAAGAAGAGGAAGAACAAGAAGAAAAGAAAGAAACAAAAGACTATTCCAATGAATAGTCTTTTTTAATGTGGATATTTCTTTTGTAATGCCTGATGAGCATCTTCTAATGTAATAATTTCTTGATGAGTATCTTGTGCAATCTGATCTCTCAAAGATTGATAATAATCTTTTGGATGTTCTAGAGCTCTCTTATTTCCATAACAAGTATGATACTCTCGAACAAATGAAAACTTCATGAGATCTTGAAGAATCATATCGTAGATAGGAGGCATGACTTGATAGAAATTATCTTTTCGATATTTTCCACCAGGAAGAAGAAGATAAGAGGGAAGAGTATCAATAATTTTAAATTGTTCTCCATTATAGATGAGATTTCCACAATGAAAATCATCAACCAGAACTCCTCGATCCGATATCTGATATAAATCCTCTAAAACAGCTTCTAATTGCTCTCCTAATATTGTCATTTTTTGTGTAACAGGTTTTTCTTGGGAAACAGTAGGACCTTCTGCATATTCCATAAATACAGCTTTTACCATATCATCGACAAAAGCTCCATATTGGGCAAATACAAAGGTAGGTACTTGAAAATCTTTGAACTGCAATGCAAATTTAGGATAATATTCTCTCCATAAATACTTAACAATCCAACCATTATCGAGTAAAGTACAGTTACCTTCTCTTCCAGGATTAAAGTGTTTGACTGCATGGGAACGAATATAATCTAGTAGATCTTCATTACTTGAAAAATGCATGTCTTCCATCGAAATCACCGTCCCTATACTATCATTCCTTCTTTTATTTGTAAAGAAAATGAAGAAGAGAAAGAATAAAAAAACTAGTCGATTGACTAGTAATATTTAAACTGGGGCGTCGTGTGAGAATCGAACTCACGCATACTAGTGCCACAAACTAGCGTGTTAACCACTTCACCAACGGCGCCATTTCAAAGTAACAAGTATATTTTAGCAGGATTTCCCTGAAATGACAAGTATTATTTTCGTTTTTCCCAAAATAAACAATAAAATGACTAGTAACAAAAAAAGGTTGACAAACAATTGTTTTTGTTGTAATATGGAACCAAGTCGAGTGAGTATGCATAAGGAAACGAGCTGCATAAGGATGAAGAATCTTACACGTAAAATACGGAGTCACTGCTAGTATTAGTAGTGCCCGTATTTTTTTTCTCGACTAGTTTTCATAGAGTAAGTGAGTATGCATAAGTTCTCGAGCTGCATAGGGAAGAAATCCTACACGTGAAACACGGAGTCACTATCAATCGATAGTCTATCTCCGTGTTTTTTTCTCGAATTTTATATTATAATAGTTTTGATGATAAGGAATCTATGAAAACGAAATATTTAGAAAGGAGTGATTAGTATGGCTGTTATTACGGTAGAAAATTTGTCAAAGAATTTTAAAGTAAAAGTAAAAGAAAAAGGATTAAAAGGAAGTTTCAAGTCTTTTGTAAAGCCAAAATACAATATCATCAAAGCTGTTAAAAACATCTCCTTTGAAGTAGAAAAAGGAGAAATGATCGCCTTCATTGGACCCAATGGAGCAGGTAAATCTACATCTATCAAAATGATGACGGGAATCCTATTCCCAGATAGTGGTAAAATTGACGTCTTAGGATACGATCCAACCAAGAATCGCAGAAAGTTAGCATATGAAATCGGTTGTGTCTTTGGACAAAAAGAACAATTATGGACACATTTAACACCTTACGATAACTTTAAATTCTTCGGAGCCATCTATGATATTCCTGGAAAACAAGTTGAGAAAAAAATAGAAGAATTAAGAGAGTTATTTGAATTAGAGGAGTTTATGAATACACCTGTTCGTAACCTAAGTTTAGGTCAAAGAATCCGATGTGAAATTGTTGCTTCTTTAATTCATGAACCAAAAGTATTGTTCTTAGATGAACCAACGATTGGATTAGACCCTGTTGTAAAAGAAAAAATAAGGACTTTAATTAAAAGAATGAATAAGGAGTATAAAACAACCGTTGTCCTAACATCTCACGATGTATCTGACATTGAAAAATTATGTAAGAGAGTTATTATCGTAAACAAAGGACAAATCGTTCTAGATGATACGATGGAAAACTTAAAATACCACTATTTAAATAAAAAAATTATTGATGCGAAAATGAAGGAAAAAGTAAACTTAGATAGTGTAGAAGGAATTAATATCTTAAAAGACAAAGACTATAATTTAAAACTAGAAGTAGATTTAAAAAAGAAGAGTATCTCTGATGCGATTAAATTATTAAATCCAGATAATATGATTGATATTAATATATCGAATGTACCTTTAGAGCAAATTATTAGTGAAATCTATAAAGATGGTGATAAATAATGAAAAAGTATTTATACATCTTTCAATCAGAATTAATGACGAATTTGCAATATACATTTGATATCTTAGTAGGATTTGTTAGTTACTGTATCATGATATTTATCTTTTTAAATCTATGGCAGTATATTTATAGTGATCCTTCTGAAGTGATCAAAGGATATACGATGAATCAAATGATTTGGTATGTTATTGTAACAGAAATTCTATGGATGAGTTTAGGAGGAAGAAAACTATGTAAGAAAATTTGTAATGATGTAAGAAGTGGTAACATTACTTATAACATTACAAAGCCATATAACTATGTTGAATATAGTTTATTTAGTCATCTAGGTATTACAACCTTAAAAATTTTCTTAATTACCATATTAGGAATGTTACTAGGAATCGTCTTCTTAAAAGAATTTCCAAAACTAACGATTCTAAGTGTACTAGGAGTTCTATTATCTTGTGCTTTAGCAACAACCATTAATATTGTATTAATCACGATCATTGGATTAATCTCTTTCTTTATAGAAGATGCCAATCCATTCTTCTGGTTATACAGTAAATTGATATTAGTAGTAGGAACCATATTTCCAATTGAGTTTTTCCCAAAAGCAATCCAACCCATTATGAAATATAGTCCTATCTATGTTGTTAGCTATGGACCAGCAAAACTATTTGTAGATTTTGATACCCATCGGTTTATAGAAATTATAATCATTCAAGTGATCTATTTAATCATTGCATTATTAATAGCTCATTTAATCTATTGGAAAGGGGTGAGAAAATTAAATGTTAATGGAGGCTAGAAATCAAATTCGTGTAACACGACAATCCATACAATATGCTCTACAAAGAGAAATGTTAAATAAATTTACATTTGTATCGAATATTTTATTCATGATTATGAATAATGCTTGCTTTATCGTACAATGGTTAATCCTATACTCTTTAAAAGATGATGTAGGAGGATATACCTTTAAACAAGTTATCTTACTATGGGGAATGGCTTCTTTTACCTATGGTATTTCTAGATTCTTCTTTCGAGATTCTTTTGAATTATCAGAAACGATCAATAGTGGAAAACTAGATAACTATTTAGTACAACCAAAAAATGTATTAATTCAGTGTATTACCTCTAGTGTAGAAGTATCTGCCATAGGAGATTTAATCTATGGAATAATTATGCTATGTCTATTTGAATTCAGTATCAAGAATCTATTGTTATTCTTATTATGTGGAGTTCTAGGAGCTTTTACTATCGTTAGTATTGCTGTCATAGTAGCTTCTCTATCATTCTGGTTTGGAAGAACGGAAGTAGTTGCAAATACCGTTAACGGTTTAATGATTAACTTCGCCACTTATCCAGAAGGAATCTTTAAAGGATTCATCAAAATCTTATTTTATACCATTCTTCCATTAGGAATTACGGCATATGTACCGATTCAGGTAATCAGTCATTTTGAATGGATTCATATTCTTTACTTAGGAATCGGAACCATACTATTTGTAACAGCTGCTTTTCTATTCTTCTATCGAGGATTAAAAAGATACAGCAGTTCTAACTTAATGAATGCAAGAATTTAGGAGGTGATTTGATGAAAATAAAAGGAAAAGACTTAAAAGAAATTCCTCTTTTCCAAAAAGAAAGAGAAAAGTTCTATGTAATTTCTCTAATCGCTACAGGAGATAATCCTTTGATTCTATCAGATAAAGAATCGTATATTATTGCGAGAAGTGCAAAAGGACTTCCTACTTGGATTTGGACAAAAGATCATTTACCTCCAGAGAAATATAAAGAAATAGAATCCTGCCTAGAAGAATTCTTTGAAAAAGGAGAGAATGACTTTACCAGTAAAAAAGAGTTTTATGATTATATCCACAATAAAGAGAAAACGACCAATTATTTAGAAATGGGATTCTTAGATTGTGAAGAAGTAATGAATCCATTAAAAGGAAAAGGAATCTTTGTAAGACCGAGTCATGAAGATAAAGTCACTTTAGCAGAATTTTGGAGACAAAATGTAAAAGAGTTATATCAAAAGACCATTTCTCAAACAGAAGCATTAGAAGAAGTAGAGGGTTGGTTAGAAGGAAAGAAATTCTATGTATTGAAAGATCAGAAAGGGGATATTGTCTCAATGGCAGGATATGGAGTAGTGGATGATCTTGCTAAAATCACCCATGTCTTTACGGATCCAGAAGAAAGAGGAAAGGGCTATTGTCAGTACTTAATCTATTCATTAGGAAAAATGCTACAAGAAGAAGGATATAAACCAGTACTCTATACAGATTACCATTATGAGGCATCCAATAGAGCTTATCAAAACGTAGGATTCCAAGATAAAGGATACTTGATCAATTATAGAATTCATAAATCATAAGAGAACAAAATACTCACAAAAAAGATAGAAATCAATTTCTATCTTTTCTTTTTTGTGAAAATGTGATATAATACTGCTACCAATGAGGGAGTGAACCAACATGGAAAGAAAGAATTATGATACATGGGCAATTGAACATCATCCAGAAGAAGTATATGATGCTATCAACGGCCTAGAAAACACAAAAAATAATACATTATATACCAATATTACTTCTCAAATTAAAGTGGGAAGAACAGAAATACCAATGCAGTTTGATACGGCATTCTTTTGTGATGACATCGATCGATTAATTCTATTAATGAAAGATGGTAAATTATCAAGAAAAGAGTTTTATCACATTCTTGAATCCAAAAAGATTCCTTTTCATAAAGTTCACTTTATGAAAACAGAACAAGAATATAAACCAAATGATTCAAAAGAAGTATGGTTTGCAGCCAATATCGATGTATTAAAAGATGCATTTCAAAATACAAAAGCAGAATACTGTGTCTATTTACCAGATATCAAAGGATCATTGAAAATCAATTATTCACCAGATGAAATGGGAGAAGTATTATTAGAAAAACAAGGGATCCGTGGAGTTATATTAGTAGGAGATGCTATTGTTTTATTAATGGATAATGGACATGAAAAGAATATTAAGTATCAAGATGCTTTAAAAGTAATTTATGAAAGTGATGTAACACCTCTTCTATCGTTTGGAGAAGAAGAACTTCCAGAAGAGGAAATTGCTTATCAATATCAAAAAGAACAGTAATGTTCTTTTTTTATGTTATAATGAGTTTGGTGATAGGATGGAAAAGGAAGATTATCCATTAACAATCAAAAAACTATGGAAACACTTCCAAGTAGTGAATAAACATAGATGGAAAGTGTTCGGATTGTGTTGTAAAGTAGGAATTCCTTGGAGAGGATTGGTCCATGATTTATCAAAGTATGAACCAGTAGAGTTTTTCGAAACAGCCAGATATTTTGAAGAAGGAAAATATAGTCCTGTGAAAAAATGCAAAGAAATAAAAGGCTATTCCCTTGGATGGATTCATCATAAGAATCATAATAAACATCATTATGAATATTGGTATGATTATAATGCGAAAACACCAGCACCGATCATGCCTTGTAAATATTTCTTAGAGTTAATCTGTGATTCCTTAGCAGCAGGAATGACCTATCAAGGAAAGAATTGGACGAAAGAATATCAATTAGAATATTGGAAAAGAGCAAAAGAAAAAGCCATTCTTCATCCCAAAATGGAAGCTTTAATTGAAAAAGTTTATGAGGATATAAGCAAAGAAGGAATTGATCCGGTATTAAAGAAAAAACGATTGGTAAAACTATACCAAGACTATACGAAATAAGAGGAAATTTGCAAAAAATCTCATTTTATGATATAATATAACACTGTTAGGAGTTGAAAAGACATGAGTAGTCGGCTGAGAACGGTCGAACATATTGTAGTTTTTGATATGGATGGTGAAATGGTTGCAGAACCATTTTGGTATAAATATCAAAAAGAAACTTATTTTGGCGATAAAAAGCTAAGAGAAGTTACTTATAATAGTAGACCAATGAAGATGAAGAAGAGCCCACTAGAGACTTTAAAGAAAAGAGTCAATCGGATGTTAAATAAACCATTTTGTTGGACCGATGTAGAAGGACAACCGGAATGGTTAGATGTCAATATCCGTGGAGGATCTACTATATCTTATATGGGAAACGATAAAAATAAGTTTCTTCAAAAAGTAATGAATGTACAAAAAAGAGATTCGTAAGACCTCTTTTTTTGTTGGTCAAAACAATTAGCACTCTATATTGACAAGTGCTAATTTTAGAGTATAATAATGATTGAGGGGTGATAGAAATGCACAATTTTCCAGAAGAAGACAATGAAAATGTATTAGAAAAATATGGAAGAGATATTGTAGAAGATGCCAAAGCAGGAAAAATAGATCCTGTCATTGGAAGAGATGAAGAAATTCGTAGTATTACAAGAGTTCTTTCGAGAAAAACAAAGAATAATCCCGTTTTAATTGGAGAACCGGGTGTTGGTAAAACTGCGATCGTAGAAGGATTAGCTTTAAGAATTCTAAAAGGAGATGTTCCAAGTTCCCTAAAAAATAAAAAAATATGGGAATTAGATATGGCTTCTCTAGTAGCAGGTGCTAAATATCGAGGAGAGTTTGAGGAACGATTAAAGAATGTTTTAAATGAAGTCAAGAAAAGTGAAGGAGATATTATCATGTTTATTGATGAAATTCACATGATAGTAGGAACCGGAGCTTCTGAAGGTTCTATGGATACATCCAATATCTTAAAACCAATGCTTGCCAGAGGAGAAATCCATGTCATTGGGGCTACTACTTTAAATGAATATCGTAAATATATTGAAAAAGATGGGGCACTAGAAAGACGTTTCCAAAAGATAAAAGTAGAAGAACCCAATGTAGAAGATACGATTACCATTTTAAGAGGATTAAAAGAAAGATTTGAAATTCATCATGGAGTAACGATTCAAGATAAAGCATTGATCTCTGCAGCAACTCTTTCCAACCGATATATTACCGATAGATATCTACCAGATAAAGCAATTGATTTAGTCGATGAAGCATGTGCAACGATTCGTGTACAGATGGATTCTGTTCCTTTTGAACTAGATAGCTTAACTCATAGAATCATGAGACTAGAAATTGAAAGAGAAGCCATCAAGAAAGAAAAAGATGAATTATCCGTGAAAAGAAGAGAAGATATTGATCGAGAACTAACAACCATGAAACAAAGAGAACAAGAATTAACAGAAGCATGGAATCAAGAAAAAGATATTAATAATCAAATCAGTAAAAAGAAGAAAGAATTAGAAAAACTAAGATTTGAACTCGATCAAGCAGAAAACAAATATGATCTAGAACGAGCAGCGGTTCTTCGTCATGGAGAAATTCCAAAAGCAGAAAAAGAGTTAGAGGAATTAAACAAAGTAGAGAAGAACAAACTATTAAGTGATACTGTAACGGATCAAGATATTTGTAAGATTATTGCCAAATGGACCAATATTCCCGTCACCAAATTAATGGCATCTGAAAAAGAAAAATTACTCTCTCTAGAAGAAGAAATGAAGAAGAGAGTCATGGGTCAAGATGATGCCTTGAAAATAGTGAGTGATGCGATTATCAAATCTCGTAGTGGAATTAAAGATCCGAATAGACCGATTGCCAGTTTTATGTTCTTGGGACCTACCGGAGTCGGTAAAACAGAAGTCGCAAGAACCCTTGCTTATGAATTGTTTGATGATGAAAGACATATGGTTAGAATTGATATGTCTGAATACATGGAGAAGTTCTCTGTATCTCGTTTAATTGGATCTCCTCCCGGATATGTAGGGTATGAAGAAGGAGGACAATTAACAGAAGCAGTAAGACGAAATCCATATAGTATAGTCTTATTTGATGAAATCGAAAAAGCTCATCCAGAAGTCTTAAATCTTTTATTACAAATCTTAGATGATGGAAGAGTAACGGATTCAAATGGAAGAACAGTAGATTTTAAAAATACGATTATTATCATGACATCCAATCTAGGAAGTGAATATGTACTAGAAAATCAAAAAGAAAAAGTCATGGAAGAAGTAAAAGCAACTTTCAGACCAGAATTTATCAATCGTATTGATGAATTAATTATCTTTAATGCTTTATCAAAAGAAGCAATTAATCAAATACTTGATAAGATTATTCATGAAATAGAATATCGATTAAAAGATATTGATCTTCATATAGAATTAACAGATACTGCAAGAAATCAATTCATAGAAGAAGGATATGATATTAATTTTGGAGCAAGACCTCTAAAACGATTAGTAGGTAGAACATTAGAAGTAGATCTATCCAAATTATTAATAGAAGGATCCATCTCAGAACATGATACAGTCATTGTCAATTATGTAAATGATAAGTTTGTCATTAAGAAGAAAATCTAAAAGGTTTTCTTCTTTTCTTATGTTATAATAAGAAAGAGGAGGCTTCCTATGAGAAAATTATTCAAAGTAATTCCTTTAACAATCACATTAACAATCCTCATCATGGCATTATTGATTAATATCACTTCAAAACAAGTAACAGAAGAAATTACAGGGGAAATCTGGAAAGCTATTATTCCAGAAAGTCTTCAAAAAACAGGAAAAGAAGGATCCAATTGGTTCCAAGATATTATGAATAATGAAGAGGTAAAAGGTTTTATTGATCAATATATAAATACCGATAAAGTAAAAAAAACCATCGAAGATATGAAAGAAACAGCAACCAAAGAAGTAGAAAATGCATTCAATGAATGGATGGAAGAACAAGAAAAGAAACTAAGTCCTGGACAAAGATTTTCCTTAAATACATTTCGTTTCTTAACAAATGCAAAATTAAAAGGAATCTTAATCATAGCGATTATTGTCAATATCATTTTAATTGCTTTCACAAGGTGGTCTTTCTATGAGTGGATTAAACCAACTTCTTGGGCAATGGCACTCTCTGGAGTAGCTATGTTATGCTTAGCAGAATGGTTAAAAAGTACCATTGCTTCTCTCATTAAAATTACAACAGTAACTCTCAATTGTTGGGTTTATCCTGCCATTATTTTATTAGTAGGAGGAATCATCGTTCGATTCATCTACTTTGTAATCGCAAAGATCATTTCTATCAATCATAAAGGGGTGAAGAAAGATGAAATATCCTAAGTTTTTAAAAGAGAATTCTACAGTAGGAATTACAGCTCCTTCTAGTGGAGTAGGTTGGCAAATAGAAGATTATGAAAAATCAATCAATAATTTAAAAAAGAATCATTGGAATATCGTAGAAACATCGAACGTCAGAGTAGAGGGTGATGTCTCTTCTCCTGCAAAACAAAGAGGAGAAGAGTTCATGGATTTAATACGAGATGATCAGGTGGATGCAGTGATCTGTGCAACAGGAGGAGACTTTCTAACAGACATGCTTCCCTATATCGATAGCAAAGAAATGGTAAAGAATCCAAAATGGGTCATGGGAGCTAGTGATCCAACCAATTTACTGTATTACATAACAACAGTTCATGATATTGCTACTATCTATGGCCATAATGCAGGAAGCTTTGATGCTAAAAAGTTATATGAATCCCAAAAGGTGGCAATTGAATATTTAAAAGGTAATATGCTTCCACAAGAAAACTATCCATTCTATGAAAAAAGTAGAGAAGGTAGAGTAGAGGGAGCCTACAACCTAACAGAAAAGAGTGAATGGAAATCTCTCAATGGAGATTTTGATATAACAGGAAGAATCATGGGAGGATGTATTGATTGTCTTCAATATCTTCCAGGAACTAAATATGATGGAACAAAAAAAATGATAGAGAAATACAAAGAAGATGGATTCATTTGGTACTTTGATGTATTTGCTCTACGATCAGCTGACTTTTATTTAGCATTATTTGAATTAAAAGAATCAGGTTGGTTTGAACAAGTAAAAGGAGTCATAGTAGGAAGAATCTTAATGTTCAATGAAGATACTTCTATGACGTATGAAAAAGCATTAAGAGAAATATTTGGTAATATTCCTATCATCATGGATGCTGATATTGGACATGTAGCTCCTAAAATGACCATTATCAATGGATGTATAGCACATGTTACTTATCAAAATCATAAAGGAACCATTAAACAATTATTAAAATAAAAATACAAGGAGTGATACGATGAAATTAGAAATACATGATTTAGAAAAGAGTTATGGAAAAAAAGAAGTATTAAAAGATGTTAATTTTACATTTGAAGATGGAAAAATCTATGGATTATTAGGAAGAAATGGAGCAGGAAAAACAACATTCTTTAATGCTTTAAATAGTGATATTACCGTTGATAATGGAAGATTCTATTTAGAAGATGAATTCGGTAAAAATAAACTAAAAACAACGGATATTGGTTATGTAGTATCAACTCCTACTGTACCAGAATTTTTAACAGGAAGAGAATTCTTAAAATTCTATGTAGATATTAATAAAGATAAAAGAGAAGATTTAAAAGATATGGATTATTATTTTGATTTAGTAAAATTAAATCGAGAAGATCAAGATATCTTATTAAAAGAATATTCTCATGGTATGAAAAATAAGATTCAGATTTTAGTCAATATGATTGCAAACCCTAAAATTATCTTATTAGATGAACCATTAACATCCTTAGATATTGTTGTACAAGAAGATATGAAAAAATTATTAAAAGGATTAAAAGAAAATCATATTATTATTTTTTCAACCCATATTCTAGAATTAGCAACAGATCTATGTGATGAAATTGTTGTGATTAGTAATAAGAATTTAGAATTAATTCCGAAATCCAATTTAAATTCAAAGAAATACAAAGATAAGATTATTCAAGCATTAAAGGAAGACAACAATGATTAATGCTTTAGTAAAAACCCTACAAATTGATCTAGATTACTCTGTGAATTCATTCATCTATATTCTTAGTAAATTACCAGTACTAAGAGATTTAATAACGAATGATATTTATAAGAGTAAAACAATCAAAAGAATCGTAGGATTCTTGGGAATATTGTTCTCGATAGCAAGAGCAGCATTCCTCAAATTTATGTATTTCTTTGTTATCTTATTTATTTGTTATAAGTTATTCCCCAATCAAATTATACAAGCATTCTTTCATATGTATTTCTTATTAACAATTCTAGGATTATTCATTAATAATAAATTATTAAATACCAGTAAAAAGAAGTATTTCTCCATTATTATTTTTAATATGGATGCAACTGCTTTCTTAAGAGCCAATCTCTTCTGGAATTTACTCACAAATATGATTATGAATATGATCTGTATCTATTTGTTTGTAGATTACTTATTACTTTCTCCTACAATTATTTATAGTATTATTTTGGTCCTATTTACATTAGGAGCCAGATTAGTGGGAGAGATGCTAAATATTATGTTCTTTCGGAAATATCACTATATTTGGTATACCAATAATAGTTTGTATTTCCCAATCGTAGTTGGATTAGTAGGAGCTTGTTTCTTACCGTATTTAAATCTAATGATTCCTTTTAAAGTATTATTAGGATTTATGGTACTATTCTTACTACTAGGAATACCTGCATTCATCTATATCTTAAAAATAGAGGATTATAAACTAATCTATAAAAGATTAACCCAAATGACCAATGTCATGGATTCTAAGAATGAAAAAGATTATTTAAAACAAGCCATGGTAGATGTCAAAGAAAAAGATAAAAAGATTGATAGTAGTATCCTCGAAAAGAAAGAAGGATATGATTTATTTAATGCAATCTTCTTTGAAAGACACAAAGAAATTCTATTAAGAAGTGCTAGAAAGTATTCAGTTATTATAGTAATTGTCTATGGAATATTAGCTTATATGATGACGCATTATGCAAATTATAATCAAAGTATAGGTGAATTCTTACATGTCAAATTAGCAACATTTGTGATTATCATGTTCTTTATTAATAGGGGATCGATTATTACACAAGCCATGTTCTTTAATTGTGATCATGCGATGTTACGATATAATTTCTACAGAGATCCGAATGTAATTGTAGAATTATTTAAAAAGAGATTGTTAACTGTTACAAAAGTAAATTTGTTACCAGCATTCGTGATTGGAATTGGAAATACAATTCTCTTACTAATATCGAATCATTCTTATTCTATGATATCCATTATGACTTCTTTCTTATTTATTATCTGCTTAAGTGTATTCTTCTCTGTTCATTATTTAGTAATCTATTATTTACTACAACCATTTAATAAAGAGATGGAAGTAAAAAGAGCTAGTTACTCTTTTGTAACACTATGTACATATATTATCAGTTACTGGATATCTGGAATTATTCTTTCATCAGAAGTATTATCCATTCTAGGAATTGTCTTTTCACTTTTCTATATTGGATTATCTTTATTATTAGTATATAAAGTATCTCCAAGAACCTTTAAATTATATTAAAAAGTAGAGAATCTCTACTTTTTTATTTGACATCAATTATCGATAAACAATAAAAATATATTGACTTTCAAAAAATAAGAATTATAATGATAAGTATGAAGGAGGAATTATATGTTTCCAATAGAAATGAATAAAATGGGGAAAATATTAAAGACAATTGTAATTATAGGAATTGTTTTCGCAATCCCTTGTATCCTATTAGTACCTTTTTTATTAAGTAATAATTATAGTGTATTGTATTCAATGATCATTGTATATCCAAATGGAGGTCTCATGGTAGCAATCGCATTCCAATTCTTAAAGATGTTTGATTCCCTTGAGAAGAACAATCCTTTTACAAAAGAGAATGTAAAAATTCTACAAAAGACAGGAAGATTATCCTTTGGAATGAGTCTTTTATGGTTAATGGATTTATTCATCATGATTGCACTCATTCATAATACCTATATCAATTACATTTTAGTTTTACTATTCTTATTCATTTTATTCTTTGGAGTAGGAATTGCTTTATGGACACTTAGTTTATTATTACAACAAGCAACCGAATACAAAGAAGAAAATGATTTAACAATCTAGGAGGTGTCATATGATTATAGTGAATTTAGATGTCATGATGGCAAAAAGAAAAATCTCCTCCAATGAACTAGCAGATAAAGTAGGAATTACCCAAGCAAATCTATCCATCCTAAAAACAGGAAAAGGAAAAGCGATTCGTTTTTCTACGTTAGAAAAGATCTGTGAAGTTTTAGATTGTAAACCAGGAGATATTTTAGATTATCAAAAGGAGAAATAATATGAAAAAAATATTAATCGGAACCTTATTACTATGTATATGGCATTCCATCATTTTAGTGAATCAAAGTTGGGGAATAAATGTATTACTATTTACGATTCCCTTATTAGGACTGATTCTATCTGTCTTAAAAGAACATAAATGTATCAAAAATAAAGCAGGATTATTGTTAATCATTCCCATTTTAGTATTATCAACCAGTTATTTTATTTATGATAATACCTGGAAATATTTAAATGTTTTAGTTCTACCATTTCTTTATCTATTACTCTATATTTTTACAATGAAACCAGTAAAAACAATAGGGGATACGATCGTAGAAATCTTAAATTTAATGATTAAACCATTAAATAGTATAGGAAATTTTACAAAAGAAGGAGTAAAACTAATTCCAGTAAAAACAAAAGGAGAAAAGAAGAAAGAAAAGAAATCGACGAAGTATATTCAATCATTCTTGATGATCTTACCAATTGTTATTTTAGTATTAGTGTTACTAGCAAGTGCAGATAGTATCTTTGGACAACTATTTCAGAATCTTTTCTCATGGAAATGGAAAGGAATATCCATCGATGAAATCTTCACAAGAACCATTATCTTTGCATCATTATTCTTCTATTTAGGAGCAACCTTATATTTTATAGGAAATCATTACTTAAAAGAAAAAAGAGTAAAAGAAGAAGAAAAAGAGAGAGAACCATTAACCATCAATATGTTATTAATCATATTGAATGTGATCTATCTTATATTTGATATCATTCAAATTAATTCTTTAATGCTTCATAGAGTATCTTCAGGATTTAACTATGCAGAATATGCAAGAAGTGGATTCTTCCAATTAATGTTTATTTCCTTTATTAATATCAGTATTCTATTACTATCAAAAAAATGTAAGGAACAAACAAAAACAAAAATCATGAGTATTATCATGATTCTATTAACCTATATTATTATTGCTTCTTCTTATTTGAGAATGTCTTTATATGAAGCTGCCTATGGTTATACCATTCTAAGATTAGGAGTATATGCCATTCTATTAACAGAAGCCATTCTCTTAGTACCAACTATTTATTATGTCATCAATAAGAAACTAAACATTTTAAACTTCTATCTAGTCATTACAATTGCAATCTATACAGCAATCAATTGTTTCTCAGTAGATAGAGTGATTGCCAATAATAATATTGCTCGCTATAAAAGAGCAGGACAAATTGATTTATATTATTTACAAAATACCAATTATGATAACCTAAATCAATTAAGAGAATTGTATGAATTAATACAAGAAGATGATAAGATAGAACAAATTGATAAAGATAATTTGAATATTTATATCAGACATATGGATAAGAGAAATGAAAAGACAATCTTTGGATATAACTTATCGAAAGAAGAAGCTAGAAAACAAACGACTTGGAATGAAAAAGAAAAAAGAGATTAAATCTCTTTTTTTATTTCTTGAAAAACTTCTCCTATATTTTGATGAAGTACTAAATCACACATAGAATCAAAAGGAGTAACATCTCGATTAATTAAAACAAGATGTTTTCCTCTAAAATAATGAATAAAAGAAGCAGCAGGATATACATTTAAACTCGTACCACCAATGATTAATAGATCACAAGTAGAGATTTCTTTAATCGCTTCCTGCATAATCACAGGATCTAATCCTTCTTCATATAAGACTACATCGGGCTTTATCATTCCTCCACAACTACAAGTGGGAATTCCTTTTGTATCAAATACAATCTTTTCATCATAGAATTTATTACATTTCTGGCAATAATTTCTTTTAATGGATCCATGTAACTCTAATACTTTTTTAGATCCTGCTTCTTGATGAAATCCATCAATATTTTGGGTAATGACAGAAGATAATTTTCCTTTCTTCTCCATTTCTGCTAAAACGAGATGAGTAATATTCGGTTTAAAATTTTTGGTATTTAATTTATCTCGATAGAACTTATAAAATTCCTCTGTTTTTTGCATAAAAAAGTGATGAGACAAGATTTCTTCAGGAGGATAATCATATTTTTCATGATAGAGACCATCTTTACTACGAAAATCTTTTAATCCAGATTCTGTAGATACTCCAGCTCCTCCAAAAAAGACAGTTTTATGAGATTCCTGTATCCATTGAATTAACGTTTGAATATCCTTCATACTATCACCAAGACCATTATATCATGTTTCAGAATGCAAAAAAATATGGTATAGTAAGAATGGAGGATGCCTATGATACAAAATGCCTGTTCAGATCCTGGATTACAAGCAATATTAGGAATAGCAAGAAGAATAGTAACACTCATACAAGTAATTGCTCCTATCTTATTAATTGTGATGTTAGCAATTCACTTTATCAGATTGATGAAAGATCCAGAGGAGAAAAAACATATTCAAAAATTAAGAAATTCACTAATTGCTTTATTAGTAGTTTTTATAGTGCCAACATCTTGGAGTGTATTAATGGGAGTTCTAGGAGAAGATACAACGATTAGTGCTTGTTGGAACAATGCAAATCCTTCCTACTCCAATACTTATGTTGGGGATGATTCTCAAAAAACCAACATGATTAGTGGAGAGGGAGATTACGAAAAAGGAACAAAGAAACAGTCGAAAACAAACTCTTCCGAAACGGGTAGTGGAAGTGTAAGTGGAAGTGATTATAGAAATAAACTAGCGAGTATGGAAACCCCTTCTGTATCAGAAATAGAAGCAAAAGCAGCTTTATTAGGATTCCAAAGTGATTATGTAAAAATATTAATAGGAACAACTGCCAGAGAAGGATATGTCAATGATCCTTATCTGTATTACGGATGGGCCAGTGCAATGATCAATCAACCAAAAACCGTTCAACAGATGCAGGGATGGGATCCCAGCCATAGTGGAGATGCCAATTATTATTCATGGAATAATATTTTAAAGGGATATAATAGTGCCAGTAGTGATGTCTTAAAATCTGTCTATCTTGCCTTAACAGAGAGAAATCCAAAGATCGTAGAATGCAACGGAATGTATACGACAACACCATCTGGATATAATAAAATTTATCAGTCTTCTGTCTATAATTGTGCCATTTATGAGACCAAGTAATTTGACTGTAAAGCAAAAATGTGGTATAATATTACGTAACAATGAAGGTTGTGGGGTGAATTGTTTGAAAAAAGCAAGGATAATTTGCTTAAGTCTTCTCTTAGGAGCCTTGACAATTTGTACAAGTGCTGTTGCTTTTAAAGAGATGAAGGAAGCAGATTCAATTGATATAAAGAACTTAGCTTCTAGCTTAATTGTGATGTCAGAACATCAAACAGGAAATATCCAAGAAGAAAACTGGATGCCTGTTGAGATGGAGTTTGCACAAGCATCTATTCAGATGACACCAATTGAGTTATACGATTCCATGTCCATTGCAGAAAGAGAAGCTGCTCTTTATGCAGGAACATTACATATGGAGTATTCTGGATTATATACTTATTCGGGAGACCGTCTATCCGTTAGTAGAGGAGCCCTTTACTTTAACGGTCATAAAGAGACGTATTATTCCGAAAGAGTATTACCAGGAACTAGTCTAAATATTCCTGGACGACATGTTGCAGAAGATGGAACCATCCGTGATGGAGATGGATACATCTGTGTAGCTGCTGATGGTGGATATATGCCAAAAGGATCTATCTTAATTACATCATTAGGACCTGCAAAAGTATATGATTCTGGTTGTGCCTATGGTATCATCGATATCTATGTAAACTGGTAAAAAAACTAGAGAAATCTAGTTTTTTTTCATGTTATAATGATAATAGGGTGATTCTATGAGAAGGACAAGAAAAAAATCACTACTACTGGGAATCCTTTTATTGGTCATGGGACTGGGATTAGGGTATGCTTTCATTACAACAACCTTAAATATAGAAGGAACAACGGATGTAGATTCCAATACTTGGAATGTATACTGGGACAATGTACAAGTAACAACTGGTTCTGTAGCAGCAACAACCCCATCGATTTCAAATCAAACAACCGTATCTTTCACAGTACATTTAACAGAACCAGGACAGTTTTATGAATTCAAAGTAGATGCCAAAAATGACGGTACCATTGATGCCATGATTGATACGATTACGAAAACCATCAATAATAGTACAGAAGTCCCTGCTTATCTAAAATATGAAGTGACTTATGAAGATGGCTTAGAGATCGAACAATACCAATATTTAAAAATAAATGAAAAAGAGACAATCAAAATCAGAGTAGAGTATCGAGATGATATTGATCCATCTCTTTTACCATCTACTCCACAAGCATTATCAATCTCCTTTGGATTATCCTATGTACAAGCAGATGCCAATGCAGTCAAAGTCAGAAATTGGGTTTATGCCTTTAATGAAACAAGAACTTATATTGGAGACGATGTATCAAAACTAGGATATACCACTGACTCAGTTACTCAGTGTATTTCTCACTTTGGAAAACATTATTTTAGTAAACACATAATTAAAGATAATAAAGTTGTTTATTCGGAATTGGGATTTGTAATATATAATTATGCCATTCTCAACGAATACTCGATAATTGGAGGAGATGGAGGAGCATCATTTGAAAGAAATAAGCAATTGATTCTAAGTCTTGCTGGAGAATCAAATTGTCACTCTACAACGTATGATGGGTATAATTGTACAAATTTCCAATCCCAACTATACAGCTCTAACTCTGATATAGTAGGAGGAATTGCAGTTTATCCAAGTGGTTCGACGACGGTAGGAAACAATTATTCTTGCTACCAATACCAAGATGGATCTACTAGATGTTATTACGATTAATAAAAAGAGGAAAAATTCCTCTTTTTTTGTTTTGTTGAAATATAAAAGAATGAGGGATATATCCCTTTATATTTCAACAAATAAAAGCAATTGACAAAGGAAATTGATTGGGATAAAATATAAATTACTTAAGGTTAAATGAGGTGAATCCTATGAGAAAAATGAGATTAATTTGTTTATTTACTTCCTTTGTAGGTATCTTAATGATTTCTATGGGATTAGTAATTCAGGAAGATATGAATCGTACGAGTAAAGCTGTTAAAACCGTTAGTGGATTGGATATGAAAAATATGGCTGCTAGTACGAATATGATTGTGAAAGAAGTAGAAACACCACAAGAAGAAGTAAAAGAAGAAGACAATTTAATCTTAACAGAAGTAGAAATGGAAACAGCACCAGCATCCATTATTGAACCACCGCGTGTAGAAGTATATGAAGGATTAACCTTAGAAGAATTAGCAGATAAATTAAATAGAAATTTAGGAACAGATACCGTTGCTGGACAAGGAGAATTAATTGCATCTGAATGTTTAAATAAAGGAGTAGATCCTTATATTACCGTTGCTATTATTCTTCATGAAACAGGATGTGGAACAAAATGTTCTAATCTAGCAAGATATTGTTATAACTTTGGTGGTCAAAAAGGGAAACCAAGTTGTAATGGTGGAGCCTTCCGTCAATTTGATACAGTTGAAGAAGGATTAGTAGGAATGATTGATAATCTTTCAAGAAACTATTTTGCAATCGGTTTAAATACACCAGAGACAATCGGACCAAAGTATTGTGAAGGAGACGAATGGGCAGGACATATTACCTGGTTCGTTAATAAAATTAGAAATAGTTAAAAAAACTACATTTTGTAGTTTTTTTTATGATTGAAATAGAGAAATATTTTGTTGTATAATAAATATATAATAAGAAGTGGGTGGTTAGAATGGTATTATATGAAAATACATTTTTTCAAATAATATCTTTATTCTATGTGACACTAATTGGAATTGTTTTTATTATAAACAAAAAAATTGAGTGTGCTGAAAACCATATATTCCGCAATTTAGTAATTGTGGGTTTTTTGAGTGCTTTAATGGATATTGCATCGATTGTATGTGCATTCCAAATACCAGGATCAACGGCAACGATTCTAACAGCAAAAGCCTATTTATTAACGTTAATTGGTTTTTGTATTCTCTATATGGAATATGCGATTATTGTAACCAATGTCGATAAAACAACAGAAGAAAAGCTAGTCAAATATAAAAGAGTAAGAGACATCATATTTGTTTTATTCTTATTAATAGGGGTTTTAATCTTTGTATCCCCAATTGAAATCTATACAGAAGGTACGAATATTATGTATTCTTATGGACTAGCAACAACAGAGACCTACCTAGTAGGAGCCCTTAGTATTATCTTCTGTATGTCTTTATTATTCATTCGGATTCGTCGAATGGAAACAAGACAAGTATTACCATTATTAGGAGCTATTATTCTCAGTGGATTTGCCATGATTGTTCAAATTGTGAATCCTGGAATTCTATTACTGACTTCTGCCATGATTTTCTCGATTGCCATTATGTACTTCTCTGTATTCTCCGTAGAAAATAGTGATCAAAAATCAATGAAAATATTAGAGAAAGAAAGAAATTATGCTTTAAGAGCATCTGAAGCAAAAACAGATTATCTATCGAATGTTTCTCATGAGTTAAGAACCCCATTAAATGCTATTTTAGGATTCTCGCAAGGTCTATTAGAAGAAGATCTAGATCCAATGGTAAAAGAAGATGTAGATAATATTATGACGGCATCAGATACTTTATTAGAATTAGTAAATGAAATCTTAGATTTATCAAAGATCGAATCCAATAAATTAGAAATTATTGAAGGAGATTATGGCATTCAAAAAGTATATAAATACCTAGTCATGTTAACAGAAGGAAGAATTGGAGATAAGAAAATTCAATTTATTCATGAAATGAATCCTAATATTCCTCCTGTATTAATTGGAGATGCCAATCGAATTAAACAAATCATTATCAATCTTTTAACAAACTCCATTAAGTATACAAAAGAAGGATATGTCAGTTTAAAAATGGATTTTGAAAAAACAGATGAAGAAAATGGAGTATTAGTAATCTCTGTAAAAGATTCTGGAATTGGTATTAAACCAGAAGATTTGAAAAAGCTATTCTCTAAATTTTCTAGACTTGATACTCAAAAGAATAATAATATTGAAGGAACAGGTCTAGGACTTGCTTTAACCAAACAATTAGTAGATTTAATGCATGGTGATATTCAGGTAGAGAGTAAATATAATGAAGGATCTACTTTCACAGTAAGACTATATCAAAAGATTAGTCATAAGAAATTAGAAGAAGTAGAAAAAACAGTAGGAGAATCGAAACAATTCCATTTCAAAGGACATGGAGAAAGAATCCTAATTGTAGATGATAATCATGTAAATTTAAAAGTAGCCAATCGTCTAATGAAAAACTATAATTTAAAAATTGATTATGCGACGAGTGGTCCAGAATGTATTGAAAAAGTACATGAATATAAGAAATATGATTTGATTATGATTGATGATCAAATGCCAGATATCACAGGAATTGCTGTTATGAAGCAATTAAAACAAGAACCAAACTTCCATACCCCTATGGTTGTATTAACAGCAAATGCCTTATCAGGTATGAAAGAACAATATTTAAAAGTAGGATTTGATGGATACTTATCCAAACCTCTTGATAAGATTTTATTAGAGGAATTATTAATTGATTTCTTTGGAAAAGAAGAACCACCAGAAGAACCAAAAGAAGATATTGAATTCTTGGAGACAACACAAGAATTACATCTAAGAGAAAGTAAAAAAGGAAATAGAGCATTCCTAGAAGAAAATGGATTTGATATTGAAAAAGCATTAGAGACTTTAATTGATATGAAAATCTATACAGATACAGCAGGAGATATCGTAGATGATTCGAGTGAAAAGATAGAATTATTGAAGACATATCTCGATAATAACAACATGAATAATTATAGTGTAATTGCCCATGCTGTTAAGGGAGATGCGAAATATATGGGAATGACAAAACTAGCTGAATTATCCGATATATTAGAAAAAGAAAGTCGTGCAGGAAATATTGATTTTATTAGAAGAAATCATAGAAACTATATAGAAGAGATGGAAAAGAATATCAATATTTTAAAAGAGTTTTTAGGTCGATAATCGTACTTGACACATTTGACATTTTTTTGAAAATATGATATAATTACATATGTAATTGATGGCACATTATTCTAGTCAATTACTCTATTAGGAAGACGAGTTTAAAAAATCGTTAAAGGGCATATCTGTGAAACCTTTGGTGTCTGCTTCTTACGCCCAGTTTGGGGTGGATGCTGGAGATGAGAATTTTGGGCGACTCATAATGGCATATGAATCTCGACCCACTATTCGTGGAGACCTGTTCTTGTGGTAAATCTATACGGACAACATCTGATGATTTATTACGAAATGGGATTAGAACCTGTAATGTGGCGCAAGCTATGTGCAGTGTAGCCTGTCTTGAGTGGAAGTTCTGGGATAAACGACAGCTAATTATAAGCGGCCACTTGTAGTTAGTATTGCATTTTGAAATGACTTTTGCAAAAAAGGACTATTAATAGAGAATGGTGAGGAAATCTCCTAGAGTGTATTTGTAATAGGATTGCAGTGGGCACTAAGTGGTAATCAAGTCGTATGGATTGGTAACGCCATATTGATTCTAGTAAAGGGGAACCGCAAATCTGGTAACGGATTTGTAAGAATCAGGGAAATCCTACTTGACCTAAGGCTCAAAGTTAATTATTATGAAAGCCAAACAATTAAAAAATTAAAGTAGTGTAACTACTTTTTTTTTGTTATAATGAGAATAAGTAGGTGATGCTATATGATAGAAGACGATATGTCAGGTTATGTTACTTCCATTTTATCAGATCCAAAAAAGATGAATCCGGTAGAAGTAGGAGGAAATTTAAGATTAAATCAACATGAACAATTAGGAATTCGTTATTTTCAAATGAGTACGAATCCAAATATAGAATTTTTTAGAGACATTATATTAGAAAATCTCCAAAATGATAATATTCATTTTTCATCCACTTTAGTGATTGATCAAACAATACTAGAAGATACTGAAATCATGGAGGCAATTCGTCAAAAAATAGAGAAAGAAAATCGAAAAGTGATTATTCGAATTGCAGATGAAGGATACGTTTTAACAAGAGAAGATTATAATAAACTAGCATTTGCATCTACCATCGTAGTAGATCATTGTATCTCAGAATTGGAAGGGGATAGTCGTATTTTTCTTCAAAAAGGTGTATTTAAATTTGACTTACAAATGAATCAACCCGTATTAGAGAGAAGAAAAACATTTGATGAACTAGAAACAAGATTTTCTTTTCATATCAATCATAGATTATCAGAAGAGGAATTTGAAACGTTAGCAGCCTATGTAAATGATGGAGAAGATACGTCTATTGAATTCAATGTATTTGATCCGAATTATTATGAAGAATTCTTACAAGGATTACAAAGACATCATGTAAGAGAAGGATTGAATATTCAGTTTATTGGCTATTTATTACAAGATCAAATCGATCTATATCGTAAATTAGAAAAATATCCTTATGAAATAGATATTGTTTATAGTACATGTCATGATATGGTAGAAAATTATACAAAAGAGCCATATTGTGAAAATAGATTATATTATTCTCAAATAGAAGGTGGAGGAAAAACTTCTCTTCGAAATTATTTAAATGTATTAAAAGAAGTTCATTCTTTTGAACAGATGGTACAAGAAGGAAATCTATCTCCTCTAGAAGCTGCAGTACTAGCAAAAATCATCATTGATTCAGAGTATATTTATGATCCAGATGCAGATTTTGCAGATGAATGGGATAATATTAATCTAAGTCAAATGATCAATCACCAAGTAAATGGTAAAAAAAGAGCGGTATGTATGGGATTTTCTACATTATATTCTGCTTTATTGAGAAGAGTAGGAATTCCAATGTTCCGTTATTCCACAACAGGACATTCTAGAAACTTAGGAAAAATTCAAGATGAAAAATATGGAGTAGATAGTATCAGTGTATGTGATATTACCTTTGATCTACAATCTAGCAATCATAATTTACCAACATATAGTTATTTTATGGTAGCTCCTAGAGAGTTAACAAAATCAACAAATTCTCACGGAGATTATGAACATATGACAGTAGCAGATGCTCTTGTTTTACCAATGGAAGAGTATTATAGTCATGTAGTTCCTACTAATTTATATTATGAACAGTTTTATCATCCAATTGGATATGAACCAATGGGATATGCTGCTAGAATGTTAGAATTGATGGGAGAAGGTCCGAAAGAAGGAATGGGAATTGATGCCTATGATACAATTTATCGTATCGTAGAAGAAGGACGTCTAGAAGGAATTCCTCCAGAGGTCATTTTAAAAGCAATTGATCGAGTAACAGATTTTTTAGGAATGAGTCCGGAAGCAAAAGAGCACTATCGTGCAATGGCTGGTGGAAGTTTTATGGATCGAAAAACCATCTTTCATGCGACTCCTGCTATTGGAGGAAATCATCAAGGTGAAAAATATGAGGTTCATCCACTAACACAAGAAAACATACAAGAATATCGATCACAATTACCAGAAGAAAGACCAAGGTATTATCAAACGTTCCAAGAAGAAGTACCGGAAGAACAAGAAAAAACAACTCAGCCAGAACCACCAACAGAACCAAGAAAAGAACCCGTAAATCCACCTAAAACGGAACCTAAAAAAGATTTACAGGATATGTTTGAATATAGTGAGGAATATATTCCTGGTACCAATATTCATAGACCACGAGTAAGAGGAATCTATGAAACAGATGAAGAATATGTAGAATTCTTAAGAGATTTCTATGAAAGACATTTTCCAGGATCTACGTATATTGAAAACTTATTAGCTTATGTAAAAGAACATCAACTTACAGTTTATGATTACTATGTACAAGTAGGAGATGCTTATCAGAATCAAGAAGAAGTTCCATCTTTTGAAAAAGATAATCCATTTGTAACAGAAGAAGATAAAAAAATGTTAGTCAATCCAGAAGATCCAAGAATGTCCTTATTCTTCGCAAGTTCTCTTACGAAAGTAATAGAGAAAAATCTTTCTGCCAATCGTCAACAAGAATTACAAGATATGTTAGGAGATCCAGTAGAAAGATATAATGAGGAAGTAGGTTATCGATTATAATGAATGGAAAAGAAAAGAATCAAAGTGAATTCAAGAACTTAATTGAAGTAACAAAGAAAAAAGAAAAAATTAAAAAGGAAAAAGTAGATTGGAAATGGATTACGATTATTTTAATCGTTTCCTTTTTCATCTCTTTTGGTATGTCCTTTATTTCTCAAATGACCATTCCGAATTTCCATTTATGGTTAGGAATTATCATAACGATTCTCTTTATTTTATTAGGAATCTTATTTGATATTATTGGAGTATCCGTTACTTCTGCAGAAGAAGCTATTTTTCACTCCATGAGTTCTAGAAAAGTAAAAGGAGCAAGTGTAGCCGTTAAATTTAAAAAGAACGCAGATAAAGTTTCTAGTTTCTGCTGTGATGTCATAGGAGATGTCTGTGGAATTGTATCTGGTGCAGCAGGAACTGCCATAACGGCCATTTTAGTAACGGAATATCATACAGAATTATTGATTACTTCTCTCATAGTGGCTGCTATTATAGCCTCTCTAACAATCGGGGGAAAAGCCATCGGAAAAAGTTTTGCGATTAATAAAAGTTCGATTATTTTATATGGATTTGCAAAATTTGTTTCCAACTTCTACAGATGATGTTATAATAGATAGCACAAAGGGAGTCGGAATATATGGGATATCGATTAGAGAACAGAGAAATAGAATTATCTGGTCTAAGAAAACTAAACTTTGTTCCTAGTACAAAAGCAGGAGATGTTTATCGTTATAAGAATGTTGCTTTAAGAGTATTCAGGGATGGAGAAATGCCAATAGAAGAAGAAACAGCAAAGTATTTTACAGGAATCACAACAAAACGAATATTATTACCAAAAAAACTATTATTTTATAATAATGCTTTTCATGGATATACAATGAAATTAGTATCACAAAAAGGAGCAGGAAAACGGATTACAACGACTCCTAAATGGGATCTAATTGATAATGTAGAAGTATTAGAAGAAGATACAGAGACCTTAAGTCAAAAACATATCTTATTAAATGGAATTACACCAGGATATACGTTATTTAATGGAGAATTATATATTGTTAATCCAGCAGCTCATTCTATCTTTGAGGGAGGAGATACCCGTCAATTGAATGACCTGAATCAATACCAATTGCATTTACTCATGACAGAGTTAATTGCATCAGACTTAAGAAAATCAGGTGTCTCACAAACAGAAATTCAATACATGAAAAAACTCATGAGTGCCAAAGATCCAGAACAGTACTGTAGTGACTATTTAAGAGAAATCATGGCAGGGCAAAATAACGTGAGAGAACTCGTTAAGAAGATAAGCTAATAACTTGTCTTTTTTTGTTAGATAAGGTAAAATATAAGAAGTTTCGAGGTGATCAAAATGATACAAGTTAGTAATGTCAGCTTAAAGTTTGGAAAACGTACTTTATTTGAAGATGTTAACTTAAAATTTACCAATGGGAACTGTTATGGCTTAATAGGAGCCAACGGTTCTGGAAAATCTACTTTCTTAAAATTATTAAGTGGAGAATTAGAGACAACAACAGGAGAAATTACGGTATCCAAAGGAGAAAGAATATCTTTCTTAAAACAGGATCACTATCAATTTGATGAAAAAAGAGTCATTGATGTTGTCATCATGGGAAATACAAAATTATACGAAATCATGGAAGAAAAAGACAAGATGTATGAACAAACAGAATTCTCAGAAGAAGATGGAATGAAATTAGCGAATCTAGAAGCAGAATTCATGGAATTAGATGGATGGAATGCTGAACCAGATGCAGCAGAATTATTGAATAATTTAGGAGTATCAGAAGAAAACCATTATCAATTAATGAAAGAAATTCCTGTTAAATTAAGAGTAAAAGTATTACTAGCACAAGCTTTATTTGGAAACCCAGATATTCTATTATTAGATGAGCCAACAAACTCTTTAGATATTGAAGCCATTCGTTGGTTAGAGGAATTCTTAATTAACTTTAATAATACTGTTATTATTGTCTCTCACGATAGACACTTCTTAAATAAAGTATGTACCCATATCTGTGATATTGATTATTCGAAAATTAAACTTTATATTGGAAACTATGATTTCTGGTATGAATCGAGTGAATTATTACAAAGACAAATGAGAGAATCCAATAAGAAGAAAGAAGAAAAGATCAAAGAATTACAAGCATTCATTGCAAGATTCTCAGCAAATGCTTCGAAATCAAGACAAGCAACATCTCGTAAGAAGATGTTAGAAAAAATTGAATTAGATGAAATTATTCCTAGTAGTAGAAAATATCCATTTATTGATTTTAAGATAGAAAAGCCTGCTGGAAAAGAAATCTTAAAGGTAGAAAATCTAACCAAAGAAGTAGATGGTAAAAAGATATTAGATAAAGTTTCTTTCACGGTATTAAAAGGAGATAAGATTTGTTTCCTTGCCAAAGACGATATGGTAAAAACCACCTTATTCAATATCTTAATTGGAAAAGAAAAGTATGATAAAGGAACGATAGAGTGGGGAAAAACCATCATACCAGGATATCTTCCTCAAGATAATAATGAGTATTTTCAAAGTGAAAAAAATATTATGGAGTGGATTGGATCTTTCTATGATATTAAAGATGAAACTGTATTAAGAGGATTCTTAGGAAGAATGTTATTCTCAGGAGACGATGTCTTTAAAAAAGTGAATGTATTATCGGGAGGAGAAAAAGCTAGATGTATGTTATCGAAGATTATGTTAGAAGAACCAAACTTCTTAATCTTAGATGAACCAACGAACCATCTAGATCTAGAAAGTATCACGTCCCTAAATAAAGGACTATGTCGTTTTGAAGGAGAAGTATTATTCACAACGAGAGACTATGAATTAAATAGTACGGTTGCGAATAGAGTGATTGAAATTACAGAAGATGGAAAAATCATAGATCGACAAATTCCTTATGAAGAATATATCGATCGAGTAGAAAAATAAAGGTTGATACAATACCAACAATTTACTATAATGGAGATAGGGAGGAAGAATTATGGATAAGAAAAAAGGATTAAAAATCGCAGGAATTGTAATAGGAGTATTAATCGTATTAGTACTAGCTTTTACAGTAGGAAATAAGGAAGAAAAGACAACGACAACGGCAGAACTATCAAATAATCCTTCTGATATTTTAGAGAATGCAAAAAAAGAAAGCGCTGCAGTAACAGAAAAAGACAAAAAAGAGTTTCCACAGATTGATGTGGATACGTATTTAGAGTATTACAATGGTTCAGAAGAAAAACTAATCTTATTAGCAAGACCTACTTGTGGATATTGTCAAATTGCAGAACCAATTCTTCAAAAAATGGCAAAAGACTACGATATTACAATTTACTATTTAAATACAGATAATTTCACAGAGGAATCACAAGCAAAATTTATTCAATCAGATGAATTATTTCAATCAGGATTTGGAACACCACTTTTATTGATTGTAAAAGAGGGTGCAATCGTTGATAAAGTAGATGGTTTAACCGATACGGCACATTATAAAGAATTCTTCACAGGACATGGTTATATTCAATAATAGGGAGGAATAAAATGGGAAATTCAGTATATAAACAAGTATTAAAATTTAAAGAAAAATATCCTATGACCATAGGATGGAGAATCAGAGAAAATTCGGATATTGTGGAAAGACACCTCAACCCAGATGAGCATGTCATTTATGCTTTCATTGCTCAAAAGAATGATAATCCATTCAATATTTTCAATAGTGCTGTAGTAGCCCTAACCAATAAGAGAATTCTAATTGGTAGAAAAAGAGTATTAGTGGGATATTTCTTAAATTCCATTACACCCGATATGTACAATGATATGAAAATATCTAGTGGTCTTATTTGGGGAAAGATATATATTGATACCATCAAAGAATTTGTCGCACTGACAAATATTGCGAAAGATGCCCTAACAGAAATTGAAACACAAATTACTAGTTACATGATGGAAGAAAAGAAAAAATATGGAAAAAGAGACGAGGAAGAAAAAGACTAGAGAATCGTCTTTTTGTTTGCTATAATGATACTAAGGTGATTCGATGAAAAAATATCCGTATTATATTGCAATTGCCCTAATCGTTTTAATTCTTCCAATTATCAATAAGATAACCATCAAACAACACGAAGTAGAATACAAAGTAGATGGATATCAAATAAAAGAAGAAATGAAGAAAATAGGATGGGAACAAGAATATAGATTATTCTTGAAAAAAGGAAAACAAGAATATTCTTATTTTGTAGTGCAGAATTTTCATAAAAGAAAAAGAATCATCAAAAAGATTCAAACAATCAAAGAGGGAGATATTACTTGTATTCTTCCAACTTATAAAAATGAAGTGGAGAAAGAATTATACTGTCTAAAAGGAAGAGAACAAGTATCCATAGAAATCTTAAAGACAGATCCTTCTTATCAAAAAATAGCAAAAAAGAAAAAAATGAGTATTCCAGAAGAGAGTACAATAAAAAAAGAATATAAAAAAGTAACAGTCTATGAGAAGAATATTCCTAAAGACTCCGTATTTCTTGTATGGAACTATAAAGGAATTATTGTTTTCAAACAAAATGAAAAGAAGTATTATCCTTTTTTAGATTATGATTTATATGATAATATCATGGCTACGACAACAGACAGATACTTTGTCTTATTAGAAAATACATCCGTAAATGGAATTGAAAAAGTTCATTGCTATGATCTAGAAAAAGATAAATATAAAGTTATTACATTAGAGAATAAACTATCCAAAGAATCTTATATCAATGGGGTAATTGGAAATAAAGTATATATAACAGATAAAAAGAAAAAGAAACAATACACGTTAGATATGAAAAAAGAGAATTTAGTAGAAGTAGGAAATGAAGAGAATCTATATATTAAATATGTAGAAGAGGAAAAAGAATTATGGAAAAAAAGTGATTTCTTTATGAACAATCAATACTTTAAAGGAGAGAGGATTGAAAATAATGAAATTACGGAATCGAAAGAATTAATAAAAGAGAATCATATTTTCTATTTTAGAGAAGAAAATACAATCTATAAACAGTTAGAGAATAAGAATCGAATCAAACTGCTAGAGTTAGAAGAAATGAATCGATGGACATTGAATCAAGGAGATATTCTAGTATTAAAAGAAGATACTTTATACTTGTATCAAGATACCACAGGTCTCAAGAAGATATTAGAATATAATGAATTAAAATATAATAATGAAAATATTGTTTATTTTTGGAAGTAGAAATACTTCTTTTTTTTATGATTATTGTTGATATTTTAGTGAATTATTGTTATAATACTAAACAGGAAGTGGGGCTTTAGCCAAGCGGTAAGGCGTGGGTCTGCAACACCCTGATCACCGGTTCAAATCCGGTAGGCCCCTCCAATAATGTGAATGTGGTTCAATGGTCAGAATACGGCCTTGCCAAGGCTGTGATGGGGGTTCAATTCCCCTCATTCACTCCAATAAAAAATAACGAACATCACGTTCGTTTTTTTATTGGAGGAATGAGGATTGTCTCTTTCTATTTTTTTTGATAGAATAGAACTATAGAATAAGGGAAGAGGGAATCAAATGAACGATCAAGAGATTAAAATAGGAGTTTATTATATTGCAACAGGACCATACAAAGTATTATTTCCAGAATTCTTAGAGTCTCTACAGAACTTTTATCCACCCTATAAGAAAGTTGTAAAAGTAATATCGGATGGATTAGAAGAGTATGCTATCTATGAAAAAGGAAACGTAAAAGTGGAATTATGTCCAAGAATTAATCATTATCCTTGGCCAGTAGTTACTCTCTATAAAATGTGGAATATTTTAGAAAATAGAGATGATACTTGTGATTTTTGCTGTTACTTCAATGGAAACGCACAGGTATTCCCTCATGATATGGATGTATTTAGTAGTGATAAATTGACAACCTCTTATCATTCTTTTAACACTAAAACAATCCCATATGATCCATGGCCTCATATTAGTTTAGACCCTAACTCTGTTGCTTATTTAGAGAATGGAACCTATGAATACGTACAAGCTGCCTTCTTCTTTGGACCAAGAGATCTTTTCTATCAGATGTGTGAAGAAGTAAATGCAATGGTAAAAGACGATACCGGTCGCTATTTATTTGCACAATGGCATGATGAATCCTATTTAAATAAATGGTGTGTGATGCATCCAGAATTCGTAGAAAAGAAATATGTTTTAGCAGCTTATTCCGATGATGTAGATGAGACTCGCTTTGTACATCTAAGAGATAAAAGAAATTATGATATTAATAAATAAAAGATACAAAGTATCTTTTTTTGTTTGATAAAAAGGAAGAGAAGAGTTATAATAGAATAGTAGATAATAAAGGAGAGTGTCATATGGAAAAAGAAACAGAAACAAAGAAAAAAACGACAAAAAAGAAAAAAGAACCTGTTGAAAAAGCACCAGAAGTAAAAGAAGAGAAAACAGAAGAAATCAAAGAAGAAAAGGCAGAAGAAGTAGTTGCTGAACCTCCAAAAGAGGAAGCACCAGTAGTGGAGACACCACCAAAGAAAAAAGGAAATGCAGGTGTTGTCATTGCAATCCTTATCAGTGTTATAGTTACCTTCCTATTATTAGGAGGAATTGTAGTTCTATTCATTAGTGGATTTTCTGCTAAGAAAGTAAGACCAGAAACAAAGAAAGAAACAGTAGAAAAACCTGTACAATCTTCCCCATATCGTTTAAGCGGAAATGGGTTAGAGGATTTTGACTTATACTTCTTACAATTAGAAAATAACCAAACCAATAAGATTTATAGTCCATTATCCATTAAATATGCTTTAGCAATGTTAAATGAAGGAACAGATGGAAGAAGTCATGAACAAATTAAAGCCTTAATCGGAGACTATAAAGCAAAGAAATATAACAATAATGAACATATGTCTTTTGCCAATGCTATGTTTATTAGAAATACATTCAAGGATAACATTAAGAACAGTTATATCCAAACACTAGAAGATGAATTTGGAGCAGAGGTTATTGTAGATTCATTTGAAAATGCAAAACCAATGAATGATTGGATCAGTAATCGTACCTTCAATTTAATCAACAATTTATTAGATGACGATACAGTATCAGAGGAAAGCTTTGTTCTAATCAATGCCCTTGCAATCGATATGAATTGGAATAACCAAATTCAATGTAAAGAAGGACGTACCATTCCATGTAAGCGATACTATGTAAAATATCAACATGAAAAATATCAAGATATTGTTCGTGAAATCTATGGAGAATTTGAAAAGGTTAACTTTAATGGACAAGATGTAGATGCCGGAACAATTGGTGTCAGTGCTAACCGTTATGATATCATCAAAGAATTAGGAGAAGAAAATATCCGTAAAGAAGTAGGAGCAGAATTACAAGCTTATATTGATAACGGTGGAGAAATGTGTGACAAATCCTTTGATGAAGTAATGGACAACTATATGAAAGAATTAGGATCTAACTATAAGAGATTAGATGCTTCTACTGATTTCTATTTCTATACAGATAATGAAATTAAAGTATTTGCAAAAGATTTAAAAACATACGATGACATGACATTACAATATGTAGCAGTAATGCCAAAAGAAGATTCTCTACAGGAGTATATTGAAGACGTTGATTCAGATGAATTAAATGAAATCATTCGTGATTTAAAACCAATTGAATTAGAATCCTTCAAAGATGGAGTTGTTACAAAACTACATGGAAGTATTCCATTCTTCAAATATGAATATGAATTAGACTTAATTAAAGACTTAAAAACACTAGGAGTAGAGGATATCTTTGATATTAATAAATCAGACATGTCTAAAATGCTTACCAACGGAAAACAATACATTGATGATGCTCATCATAAAGCAATGATTGAGTTCTCAAATGATGGAATTAAAGCAGCTGCTGTTACCACAATGGGAGGAGCAGGATCTTCTAGTTGTTTCATTAGTTTCGATCATGAATATGAAGTTCCAGTAGAGGAAATTGATGTAACATTCGATAAACCATATCTATACATTATAAGAGATAAAAAATCTGGAGAAGTATGGTTTGCAGGAACTGTATATAATCCTGGAAATAATTAAAAAGAAAAAGCATCGTAAGATGCTTTTTTTATTCTTCTGTAGAGACTTTGTAAATCGATTGAATGAAATCATATAAGTCATTGATAAAGATCACATACGTTTTAATCTCAGTCTCTCCGTCTTTGGTAATGAGATATCCGATTTTATTAGAATATAAATAAATATGAGTAGTACCATCTAAAATAACTTCTGCTTTATAACCTTCATCATAAGTAGCATAATCTGACTCGATTGTTAATGGATAATATGTTAAAGCCTCTTTTAATAATTGAATATTATCTTTGTTTTGAACGGTTATAGAAGCACCCTCAATTTTTAATTGAGCTTTTTCAAATGCTATATCTTTGAGAACTTTCTTTTTATTTTGACCAACTATTTCATTTAAGGTTTCTAGAGTAGAATCAGGAATCATAACTTTTGTTTTCTTCTTTCCTTCTTGTAGATAGCCAACTCCATTTCCAACTTGAAGAGTGATCTTTTTATTAATAATTACTTCATACTGATCTTGAAAGATTTCTTTAGATCCTTTATCTTTTTGTATTTTGGATAAAGCTTTCTGTACCTCTTTTTTTTCTGCTCCTTTGAGAGTCATTTCTTGAATCTCGATAACTGGTTTTTCTCCTTCATTCATTTTGTTTGCTTGATCCAGTTCCATGCCAGGAGCATATTGGATAACAATCGAATTCATTTTTAAAGGAATCAGTTTCTTTCCAAATACCTCCGTATATCGATATAATAGGAATCCTCCCACTCCTAACAAGATAAGAATGATAAGGATTACCATCACAATAATTTTCTTTTTCATACATCCTCCTATAGAATACAAATAGATTGTACCACAATTTAGACATAAAAAAAACAAACTTATGAGTTTGTTTTTTATTTTTAAGATTCTTCTCCGGAATAGATGGTTGCTCGAACTTGTTTATCACTTGGTTCTGAAAGAATATCTTTTCCTTCTTTTGGATTCCATAGGTGAGCATAGGTAAGAATTTGTTCATAAGTAATATCACTACTAAATTCATGAATACCACGAATAACAGATTCTAAACGAAGATCTTGTCCTTTCTTTTGCTCTAAAGAACGAATAAAGGTTTCATTAGTCTTACGAAGTAATTTATAAACAGCATCTAATTCCATCTTCATTTCAGCAACCTCATCCGTATAACGAGGAGCTCCATTATAATCTAATTCATCATCTAAACGTAATAATAAATTTTCAGGTTCAATATTTTCATTTGCAAATCTCTCTAATCGATCCATGATTTGTTCTACATCAATCGCAATAAAATGAGAAGATTTTTCATTTTGTAAAGAATTCTCTAAGAATAGAGATACAACAGAACATAATGCAGGTTCTGATACATTCGTTCTTTCACGGAAGAATTGTTTAATAGAGTGAATTCCATTTCCTTGATAAACACATAACACTCCATTACTATCTCCCAATGGAGAATAAATAAACTTTCTTTTTTCAGATTCTAAGAAATTACGATAACTGTCTGTTTTATCACTTTCAATTTCTTGATCATTTACATCAATAAATGCAACAGAAGTAGCATGTAGAGAACCAGTCTCTACTAAACTTGCCATAGCTGTTAAACTAATTTGAGATAAGATTCCATGAATTTGTTCTTCATTGAATTGTTCTCTCTTTAATAATACTTCTAGTCGATCTTCTGCACCTTTATAAGTAAATGCTCCATCACAGTAGGCAAAGATATTCATTTTTCTAGCTTGCTTACAAACAGTAGCAAAATCATTTCCTTTCTGCATTAAGAATGGGAATAAGAATTTATCAGCAATTTCTGTATAAGCTTGTTGATAATTTTCATCTACTTGGAAACGAACTCCTAGAATATCAATAGGGAACTCATCTAAGATGAATTTTCCAGCAATTCCTTGTGTTGTTAAGATTCTAGCAGCTTGTGCTCCTTCTCTCATCATTCCATAAATCGTTTTACTAACATTGTTTTGTGCAGAAATACACAATAAAAATGGTCTTTCTAATAGATCAATATTATCTACTACTTGAAAACCACTGGTATTCTCACTTGATTTTTCAATCTTATTGTATATTGTAATCATTTTATCACCTACTATAATACATTATCATTATAGCATAAAATAACAATCAAACAAGGTGGAAAGAGAAAAAAAATAACTACTTTACAATCAATGATTATTTTGACAGTTTTTTGACGGATTCAAAAACAAATTAAAAGAAGAAACAAATAAGCATTGGGTATTTATATGACAATGCCTTTTGAAGTATGATATAATGAATTAGGAGTGATTGGATGGAAGTAAAAATAAAAGATTTAACAATTCATTACACCCAATATGGAAAAGGAAAAGATATTCTTCTCCTACATGGTTGGGGACAAAATATTGAAATGATGAAACCATTAGGAGATGCTTTCTCCGATGAGTATCGAATTACCATCCTAGATTTACCTGGATTTGGCAAAAGTGAAGAGCCAAAAGAAACATGGACTATCAAAAAGTACAATGAGATGCTAGAAGAGTTCATCAAAGAAACCAATGTCAAAAAACCAATTGTGATGGGGCATTCCTTTGGAGGAAGACTAGCAATTCGCTATTCAGCAGAACATCCAATAGAAAAATTAGTTTTATTTGGAAGTCCCTGCATTCGCATTCAAGAAGAATTACCCGTTACCGTTAGAATCTTGAAATCACTCAAGCAAGTACCTGGATTAAACGATTTAGGAGAATATATGAAAAAGTATATTGGTTCGAGAGATTATAAAGCAGCAACTCCTGTTATGAGACAAACATTAGTAGAAGTTGTAAATGAAGATCTATCCAAATATGCAAGAGAAATAGAAGAACCAACATTACTGATCTGGGGAGATCAAGATACAGAAGCACCTGTTGCAGAAGCAAAAGAATTAGAAAAAATCATGATCGATGCAGGATTAATCATTTTACCAGGAACACATTATGCTTATTTAGAAAACTTACCAAGAGTTGTAAGTATTTTAAAAAGCTTCTTATAGGAGGCAAACATGATAGCAATTTATATCATATTAGTATTCGCATTTTTCTATGCCATTTTTTATAAATCACAAAGAAGCTTACATATGTTACAAGAAAATCTATACAATGAAAATAACCGTTATTTAAAATGGGTGATGAAAAATCTACAAGATTTTATCAAGATTGATATCATTTTAATTGGAATTTCTTTAATCGGAATTTTTGTCATTTATGATTTATCTTTAATATCAGCTTTATGTATGATTCTAATGGCTTTATTTTTAGTATTAATTGGATATTATGGTCACAAAAAAATTGTAAATGATCAAAATAAAAAGAAATTAGTCGTAACGGCAAGAATTAAAAGACTTATCGTAACCATTACGATTATCCATTTAATTCCTATGGTTTTATTAGAATGGAATATGGACAATGGAATCGTAACATGGATTTTCTTATTAGTAGAATCCATTCTATTATATTGCAACCGTTTTGTGATATTCCTTGCAATGATTATCAATACTCCAGTTGAGAGAATGGTTTATCTTCATTTCAAAAGAAAAGCACAAAAGAAAATGAAAAGTATGCCAAACCTAAAGATTATTGGAATTACCGGTAGTTATGGAAAGACCAGTTGTAAAAATATATTAGGAGAAATCTTAAATGTAAAATATAATGCTTTACCAACTCCTAAGAATTTAAATACCTTTAATGGACTAATCATGACAGTCAATAATCATATGGATAAGTTTACTGATATCTTTATTGCAGAAATGGGAGCTTATGTCAGAGGAGAAATTGCAAGATTATGTAAATTAGTTCATCCTCATTATGGTATTTTAACAACAATCGGAACAGCTCATTTAGAGAGTTTTGGTAGTCAAGAAAATATTCAAAAAGGGAAATTTGAATTAATTGAGTCTTTACCATCTGATGGATTTGGAGTTTTAAATAAAGATGATCCTCTTCAAGTAAGTTATCACTTAAAGAATAAAGTAAAGATTATTTGGATTGGAATTGATAATAAAGAAGCAGATATAAGAGCTGATAATATCAAGTGTTCTTCTAAGGGAACAACCTTTGATTTAGTGGTAAAAGGAGATAAAAAGAAATATTCTTTTGAAACCAAATTATTAGGAAAACACAATGTTTATAACATTTTATCTGCCATTGCTTGTGGATTAGAATTTGGAATTGAAATGGAAGAATTACAAAATGCTGTTCAAGGAGTAAAACCAATTGAACACCGTCTAGAATTAAAGAGAGTAGGAAACTTCTATCAAATTGATGATGCTTATAATTCAAATCCAGTAGGGGCAAAGAATGCTTGTGAAATCTTAAAAATGATGCCAGGTATGAAAATTGTCGTAACACCTGGAATGATTGAATTAGGATCCAAAGAAGAAGAATACAATGAAAAGTTTGGAGAACAAATTGCAGAAGTAGCAGACTTAGCAATTTTAATTGGAGAAAAGAAAACAAAACCGATTAAGAAAGGTCTACTACAAAAAGGATTTGACAAAGAAAAAATAATTGTATTTAATGATGTTAGAGATGCTTATCCTTATATCATGGAAAAAGCAAAACAAAAAGAAGTATATGCATTATTTGAAAATGATTTACCAGATACATTTAATGAAAAATAGGAGATGGATAAAATGAAAATTAGAGTAGGAGTTATTTTTGGAGGAGAATCCGTAGAACACGAAGTTAGTATTATTTCAGCGATTCAAGCCATGAATAAGATGGATGAGGAAAAGTATGAGATTATTCCCATCTATATTACAAAAGATAGAGAATGGTATACAGGAGATATGTTAAAAGATATTGATGTATATCAAGATCTTAGTTTAATTAAGAGATATGGAACGAATGTCGTTTTATATTACAAAGATGGAAGCTATATTTTACAAAAGAAGACAGGATTATTGAAAAGAACGGTAAAAGAAATTGATATAGCATTCCCAATTGTACATGGAACGAATGTAGAAGATGGTGTTTTACAAGGATATTTAGAAACGATTGGCATTCCATTTGTAGGACCAAATGTCGATGGAGCAGTAGCTGGACAAGATAAGACAGTTATGAAAGATATTTGGAATCATATCGGTTTACCAATGACAGATTATGTTTGGTTTTATGATGTAGATTATCGTCAAGCACCAGAAACTGTTTATAAAGAAATTAAAAAATTAAAATACCCATTAATTGTCAAGCCAGCAACAACAGGATCTTCTGTGGGAATTAGTGTCTGTGAAAATGAAGAAGAGTTAAAAGATAGTATTGATGAAGCTCTTCAATATGATACCAAGATTATTGTAGAAGAAGTTGTTCAAAATCTAAAAGAAGTAAATATTGCTGTCATGGGTAACTATGAACATCAAAAAGTAAGTGAAATTGAAGAAGTTCTTTCTGGTAATAAATTCCTAACCTATAATGATAAATACATTGGAGGAGGAAAAGGAAAGATCAAAGGAGGAGTCAAAGTTGGCAAATCCAAAGGAATGGCTTCTACAAATCGTAAACTACCAGCAGAATTAGATAAGAAGACAAGAGAAGAGATTGAAGACATTGCCATCAAAGCCTTCAAAGCACTTGGTAGTGCAGGAAACTCAAGAATCGATTTCTTAATCGATGAAAAGACAAATAAAGTATATATTAATGAAATTAATTCAATCCCAGGATCTTTAGCATTCTACTTATGGGAAGCAAAAGGATTAGATTTTACAAAAGTATTAGATGAAATGATTAATATTGGAATCAAAGATTATAAGAAGAGAATCAGTAAGACCCATTCATTTGATACGAATATCTTAGCAGGATTTGCTTCTAATAATGGAGTAAAAGGAATGAAAGGAACAAAAGGAAAGCTATCATAATAGCTTTCTTTTTTTAAACAAAAAAAGAAGAGAAATCTCTTCTTATATACAAAAATGGTGGGACGTTAGGGATTCGAACCCTAGACCCACTGATTAAGAGTCAGTTGCTCTACCAACTGAGCTAACATCCCATTTCCAAATTGCATATTTATTTTATAACAAAAATAAGAAAATGACAAGTATTTTTGATGATTTTTCCCGAAAAAAAGACTTGACTTTCCTCCTTTTTTTATTGTATTCTATATTTGCAATTCGGAAATCCGTAAAAAAAATGATTTTTTGGTTGCAAAATAAACGATTTTATAGTAAAATTAAGAAGTACGAATTAGTACGGACTTGTAGCTCAGTTGGTTAGAGCACACGCTTGATAAGCGTGGGGTCACAGGTTCAAGTCCTGTCAGGTCCACCATTTTTTTGCCTCAATAGCTCAGCTGGTTAGAGCACTTGACTGTTAATCAAGGGGTCCTAGGTTCAAGTCCTAGTTGGGGCGCCATTTTTAAATGGCGAGTTGGTGAAGCGGCTTAACACACTGCCCTTTCACGGCAGCATACACGGATTCGAATTCCGTACTCGTCACCATTTGAAAAAGTACCGTTCTATGAACGGTTTTTTTGTGCTATAATGATGACGGGAGTGATAAAATGAATGATCATCTAGCATTTAATACAGAAAAACTACAAGAAGTAGAAGAAAACTTAAAAGAATACTATCAAGAATATCGGGAATCCGTTCTTTTCCTCAATACGGAAATCCAAAGACTAGCTATGATTTGGGGAATGACCAATGCATCTCTTTACAATGAGTTCAAAGGAAAATTCGATGAAAAGAAAGAAAAACTAAATACAGTAGAAAACATGATGAAAGAATTAATTGACACCCTAGAAGCTAAAAAATTGGGACTAGAAGAAGCAAGTCTCCAATCAGAGAATAATTTTGAGTAGGGGGAGTAGAGTATGATAGAGAATTTACAAATGGTAGAATTATCAAAATCACTTGCGAAAATCAAAGAATTAACAGAAAAAGTGGAAAAAAGTTTTCAGAACGCAGATATCTTAGTAAAAGAAAATATTAATACTGGAAATGGAGTATGGGATTCTGATTCAGCAAAACTATGGAAAGAGAAGTGGGAAAATCTTCGAGAAGACTTCCCAGCTATCGTAGAAACCTTCCACCAACAAGAGTCAAATTTAGAAACTTTTATTGAAAATATGAAAAAAACAGAAGAGCAATAAATCTTCTTTTTTTGTTGACTTTTAAGCCTTAAAATGCAATAATATAGATACGGACGCAATTTGAGTTGGAGTAGTACTCAAGAGGCTGAAGAGGCGCCCCTGCTAAGGGTGTAGATCGGGAATACTGATGCGAGAGTTCAAATCTCTCCTACTCCGCCATTTAAAAAGAGTAACTCGGGTGAAAAAGCTCGGGTTTTTTTATGCAAAAATAGAATAGAATCTAAAAGAAAAGTATGTTATAATTTAGTCAGGAGTGTATGATATGGCAAAATTGATTAAAAATTATTTAAATAATTTTGGAGATATTACGGAATACTATAACTTCTTAGTCAATAAAACAAAGAATCATGAGTATGTAGATATAACCAATGAATGGTTAATTGATAACTATTATATTTTGGCAGAACATAAGAATACAATTACGAATTCAATGAAACAAGTAAAGAAAAATATAAAAGCAATTAATCGTAATTATCCAATCTTAAAGAATATTGTAAGTAAGAAGAATTATAATATTAATTTCAAATTCTTGGTAGAAGAGTTAAAAGATTATCAAAAAGAATCCAAAAAGATTTTTACGTATCAAGAATTACAGTCTATCATTCCTACTTTGATTTTTATTTATACCGAGAGATTAAATAATCTATGTAGAGAAGAATATGCAAAGTTAGTGGATAAAGAAGATATCAATAATATTATTAAGAAACAAGAAAATCTAACACTACAATCCTTTATTCAAGAAAACTTTGATTTAAAAAACAATGGACACTATATCTTTGAAATTAATAATCAATTATATCGTTTAAAGAATCGAAATGATATCTTCAAACAATTGAATGAATATTTAAAAGAAAATCAAATAAGTTTGAGAGATGTCATTAATGAAGAATTCCAGAATAAGATTAATAGTAATGTTTTGATTTCAAATATCTTTAATGATTTTAATGAATTCTTAGAATTCTCAGATGAAGAGTTATTTGAGAAAGTATCGAAGACAGAAAAATTATTAATGACGGATCCAAACTACAAGAATATGACCATTGAGTCAAAGATCTCTTATCGAAAACAATTATTGAAGCTTGCCAAGAAAGCTCATATGGATGAATATAGCTATCTAGAGAAGATCTATACACCAGAAGAACATATTGGATTCCAATTATTTAAAACAAAGAACAATACTTCGAAAGTAGTTGTTTATATCTCAAGTATTGTTGTATTAACAAGTATTATTTGTATTCTATTAGCACAGTTCTTTATCAAACCAAGAGTGTTAGGATTCTTGATTCTATTTATTCCTATTAGTCAGTTAGTAGTACAAATCTTAAATCAATTCTTAACTTGGATTGTTCCAACGAGAGTATTACCAAAATTAGACTATTCAAAAGGAATCCCAGAAGAATCTAAAACGATGGTCGTTATTCCAACCATTGTAGCATCCAAAGATAAAATTAAGAATATGTTTGATATTCTAGAATCTTTCTATTTAGTAAACAAAACAGATAATTTGTATTTTACATTACTAGGAGATGTAAAAGCAGCAAATGAAAAAGTAACCGATTATGACGAAGAAGTAGCATCTTTTGGTAAAGAATATGCAGAAAAATTAAATCAAAAATATAAGAAAGATATCTTCTATTTCATTTATCGTAAACGTATTTGGAATAATAAAGAAGACAGTTATCTAGGATATGAAAGAAAAAGAGGAGCTTTAATTCATTTTAATAAGATCTTATTAGGAGAACCTGTTGACGAAGATAAATACTTCAATGTCAATATGTTACATGATAATAAGTTGAAGATTAAATATGTTATTACATTAGATACCGATACGAAATTAGTATTAAACTCTGCTCTAAACTTAGTAGGAGCTATGGCTCATCCAATGAATCAACCGGTTTTGAATAACAAAGGAACCAAAGTCATTCGAGGATATGGTCTCATGCAACCAAGAGTAGGGGTAGATATTGAAGCAACCAACAAGAGTTTATATAGTCAAATTTTTGCAGGAATTGGTGGATTTGATACTTATTCAGCAGTTGTTCCAAATGTTTACCAAGATTCCTTTGGAGAAGGTAGTTTCGTTGGAAAAGGGATCTATAACCTAGAAGTATTCAATAAAGTAGTAGGGGATACTTTCCCAGATAATTTGATTCTATCTCACGATTTACTAGAAGGAAACTATTTACGTTGTGGATATGTATCCGATATTGAATTAATTGATGATTTCCCTTCTAAATTCTTAACCGATATTACGAGACATCATAGATGGGCTAGAGGAGATACCCAAATTATTGGATGGTTAAAGAACAAAGTACCAGGAAAGAAAGTAGACAAACAAGATAACCCAATCAATCTATTAGGAAAATATAAAATACTAGATAATATTATTCGTATGTTCCTAAATCCAATGCTATTATTGATTCTTTTCTTAGCATTTACCTTTGAAGGAGTTAGCTCTTACTGTTGGGTTGGATTAGTAGTATTGGAATTAACCATTTCTATTATCTTCTTCTTACGAAGCAAGATGACTATCAAAGAAAGACATAAGAAGAGTATTTATTACAAGAATTTATATTTTGGTGCTAAATCCATTTTATTAAGATCCTATATCGGATTTGCAACGATTCCATTCTATTCCAAACTATATATGGATGCATTCTTCAGAACCCTATATCGTTTGTTCTATAGTCACAAGAATCTATTAAATTGGATCACAGCAGAAGAAGTAGAAAAGACAGTTAATGGAAGTCTTCTAAACTATATTCGAAACTTTGCATTTAATCTTTTCACAGCCGTTCTCTTTATCATCATTGGTATTTTTACTAAAAATATAGCTGCTTATCTGGTTGCCTTTGTATTTATCAGTGCTCCTTTTGTTCTATATGCAGTTAGTAAAGATATCAATCATCATCCAATTGAATTAAAAGAGAAAGAAATTGATGAAATCAAAGAATTAGCTTACAGAACATGGAAGTATTTTGAAGATAATTTAACAGAAGAGAATCATTATCTAATACCAGATAATTATCAAGAAAATAGAGAAGAAAAGATGGATTATAGAACATCTCCTACTGCCATTGGTTTCTCTTTAACATCCGTTGTATCTGCTTATGAATTAGAGTTTATTGACAAAGAAAAAGCAATTGATTTATTAGGAAAAATTCTAAATTCCATAGATGAACTAGAAAAATGGCATGGTCATTTATATAACTGGTATAATATCGAAACTATGGCGATTATCAATCCAAGCTTTATTTCAACGGTAGATTCTGGTAACTTAGTAGCAAGCTACATTGTTGCAAGAGAATTCTTAAATAAAGTAGGTTGTGACGAATATGTCAAACTATGCGATAAGTTAATTAAAAACACAAACTTTAAGAAACTATATACCAAGAGAAATGTATTTAGTATTGGTTATGATGAAGATGAAGGAAAATTATCTGGATATAACTATAACAAATTTGCCAGTGAATCTCGTCTAACTAGTTATCTAGCAATTTGTTTAGGAGAAGCACCTTCGAAACACTGGTTTAGCCTAGATAAGTCTCTAACAACTCATAAAGGTAGAAAAGGACTAATCTCTTGGAGTGGTACGGCATTTGAATACTACATGCCATATCTATTTATGAAGAATTATCCAAATACGTTATTAGATGAATCTTATAATTTCGCAACCATGTGTCAAAAAGATTATATTTGGAAAGTATCTCATAAATTACCTTGGGGTATTTCAGAGTCTGCTTATAATGAATTAGATAATTCCCTAAATTATAAGTATAAAGCATTCTCAACTCCTTATTTAAAAGCAAAAGAAGATAAAGATAATCGAATTGTATTATCCCCATATTCTTCTTTAATGGTAATGGATTTATATCCAAATGATGTTTATACAAATATCAATCGTTTCAAAGATTTAGATATGTATGCAGAATATGGATTATATGAATCGTATGACTATGATAATAAAGGAGTCGTTAAATGTTATTTTGCTCACCATGAAGGTATGAGTTTATTAGGAATTACCAACTACTTAAAACAAGGAGTTATTCGAGACTATTTCCATTCCAACATCAATATCAAGACATTTGAATTATTATTAAAAGAAAAAGTTCAAATCAAAGCAAGTATTGACTTAAAGATGGCTGGTTATAAGAAATATAACTATACGAAAGAAACAATTGAAAATGATATTCGTTACTTTGATCATATTTCATATTTACCAGAAATGTCTGTATTATCGAATAAGAAATATTCCTTGATTATGAATGATCGAGGAGATGGATTCTCTAGATATCGTACAACGCAATTAAACCGTTATCGAAAAGTAACAGAACAAGATTATGGTATGTTCTTATTCGCAAAAGATACAAAAACGAATGATATCTGGTCTAATACCTATGCACCGATGAATGTTAAGCCAGAGAAATATGAGATTGTATTTGCAGCCGATAAAATTAAATATATGAGAAGAGATAAAGACATTACAACGAAAACAGAAATTGTTGTATGTAAATCTCATCATGCAGAAATCAGAAAGATTTCCTTTGTCAATGAATCCAATGAAGACAAAGTATTAGAATTGACAACGTATACAGAGCCAATTCTATCGGAAAATATGGATGATGTATCTCATAGAGTTTTCAATAATATGTTTATTCATACAGAGTATGATAAAAAACTAAATAGTTTGATTGCGAAGAGAAAGAATCGTGGAGACTCTAACGTCAATAACTATATGTTGACAAGATTAATCATCAATGAACCATTAGAAGACTATACCTATGAAACAGAAAGAGATCGTTTCATTGGAAGAAATCTAAATTTAAATAATGCTCTTGCTCATCATCAAAAACTAAGTAATTATGCAGGTGATAATCTAGATCCAGTATTATCGCTAAGAAATAAGATTAATTTACCAGCCAATGAAAAAGTGGTCGTTTATATCTTAGTAGGATTTGGTAGAAGTGTAGAGCAAGTAAAAGATATTGCAAAATACTATGATTCGAAAAATGTATTAGATAGAGAATTTAAGATTTCTACTCTTATGAATGTAATTGATACAAAGAATTTAAATATTACAGGAGAGAATATGAGAACCTATAATATTATGATTAATTACTTGTATCAAACAACAAAATTAGTCGTAGGAGAAAAGAGAATGAATCTCTTACGAAAGAATGCTTTGGGACAATCCGGATTATGGAAATTTGGAGTCAGTGGAGATCGCCCAATTATCACAGTAGAAATTAAGAATATTAGTGATATGAGCTTTATCTATGAAATCTTAAAAGCATTTGAATACTATAAGAGTAAATCCATCTTTATTGATTTAATCATTATTAATAGTGAAACGGGTCAATCTCAAAAATTAGTCAAGAAACAAATTGATGATGAACTATATCGAATTTATACATTGAATAGTTTCTATCATACACCTGGTTCTGTTACTGTTATTAGTAGTAGTAACATTACACCAGAAGATAGAAGTCTATTAGATATGGTTCCAAGAATTAGTTTCAATATTGATGATCATATGAGTCTAAAAGATGCTGTTACAAAACTACAGAAAGAAAATAGAGTAGGAGAGTATCAAGAAGCAAAATTAGAAGAGACTCTTCCAATCGAAAACAAAGAAAAATTAACATTTGATAATGGATTTGGTGGATTCAAAAATAATGGAAAAGAATACGTTATTTATAATAAAAATACTCCAACTCCATGGACCAATGTCATTGCAAATCCTACTTTTGGTACCGTTATTACCAATAATGGATGTGGTTATACGTATGCATTTAACTCAGGAGAATATAAGATTACTGCTTGGACCAATGATATGGTATTAAATGACAAATCAGAAGGATTCAAGTTTGATAATGAAATCTTTGAACCAGAAAAATGTACTCATGGATTTGGATACTCTATTCTAGAGAGTGAAACCAAAGAATTAGCCCATGAGATTACAGAGTTTGTTGCTCAAGAAGATAATGTAAAAATCTAAATCATGCGATTAAAGAACAAGACGAACAAGCAAAAGACAACGAATATTAATTTCTGGGTAAATCCAGCATTAGGTAATTTTGAAGATAAAACCACTCGTCATATCCTAACAGAGTTTATGGGAGACGATAATTACCTAAAAATGAGAAATGTTTACAGTATTAACTTTGGAGATGTCAACGTATTTATGTCTGCATCAGAACCAATTGCATCTGCTACTTGTGACAAGATGTTAATCAAAGATATTTCCTTTGATTTAGAAATGAAAGCAAATGAAGAAAAGAATTTAGTATTTGTACTTGGATGTAGTATGAGTGATTCTCAAAACAAAGCATTAATTCAAAAATATACGAATCTTCAAAATGCAAGAAAAGAATTAAAGAATGTCAAAGACTATTGGGAACAAACACTAGGAGTGATCCAGGTAACTTCTCCAGATAAGAGCTTTGATTACATGATGAATGGTTGGTACCTATATCAAACATTATCTGCCAGAATTATGGCTAAAGCAGGATTCTATCAGGTAAGTGGAGCCTTTGGTTATCGTGACCAGTTACAAGATGCCATGAATATTTCTTCTGTCAATCCAGCTTATACAAAAGATCAAATCTTAAAGAATGCTGCTCATCAATTTGAACAAGGAGATGTTCTTCACTGGTGGCATGAAAAGAATCATTTTGGATTAAGAAGTAGATACAAAGATGATTATTTATGGTTGGTATATGCAACCTCTTACTATATTGAAACATCCGATGATTATGGTATTTTAGATATTCAAGTACCATATGTCTTAGGAGAAGAGTTAAGTGACTATGAAAATGAAAAAGGAATTGTCTTTAGTTATACCGATAAGACAGAATCTTTATTAGAACACTGTATGAAAGCCCTTGAATTATCGATGAAGTCTTTAGGACGTCATAAGATTCCATTAATGGGTGGAGGAGACTGGAACGATGGAATGAATCGTGTCGGAATCAAAGGAAAAGGAGAAAGTGTTTGGTTAGGATTCTTCCTATATACAACGATTAGTCAATTTACAAAGATCCTAAAGAAATATGATCCAAAGATGGATATTACAAAATACAATGAATTCAACAATAAGTTAAAAGATAGTTTGAATAAGAAGACATGGGATGGAGATTATTATCTACGTGCATTCTTCGATAATGGAGATAAACTAGGAAGTCATGAAAATACAGAATGTAAGATTGACTTAATCTCCCAAAGTTTTGCCATCATCAGTGGTGTTGCTCCAAAAGAGAGAGCAGAATCTGCCATTCGATCTGTAGAAGAAACATTAGTCGATGATAAGAATAAGATTATTTACTTATTAACACCTCCATTTGAAAAGACTTTGAATAATCCAGGTTATATTATGAATTATTCGAAAGGAATTCGTGAAAATGGTGGACAATATACTCATGGTGTATCTTGGTACTTGATGTCATTAATCAAGGCAGGATACCATGATAGAGCTTATCGTTATTTCCAAATGATTAATCCGGTTAATCGTACAAAGGAAAGAAAAGACGTAGAACAATATCGTGTAGAACCATATGTCATTGCGGCAGATATCTATTCTTCTGAATTCTTCCCAGGAAGAGGAGGATGGACTTGGTATACCGGTTCTGCTGGTTGGTTCTATCGTGTCGGAACACAAGATATCTTAGGTGTTCATAAGATGGGAGATAAATTGAAATTAGATCCAAGAATTCCAGTTGCTTGGGATGGATTTAAGATGAAATATCGTTATATGGATACCATTTATGATATCGATGTCAAGAAAGGTAAGAAAGAAGATCTAAAACTAGATGGAAAGAATGTTTCAGGAGATATCACGTTAAAGAACGATAAGAAAGAACATAAGATTAATCTAGTCATCAAATAAAAAAGAAGAGAAATCTTCTTTTTTTATGTTATAATTTGTTCAAATGGAAGTGATCCGATGAATTTACAAAAAGAGAAATATATTATTGTAGAAGTAATTCCTACGCATAGTGAAAAAGACAAAGGTTTTATTGCACAAATCAGTGCTTTAAAATTAAAGGGAATCGAATTACAAGATCGATTTGATTATCGAGTAGAAGACCATTTTATTGAAAATGAAGATTTAAAAAGATTCATTCAATATGATAAAAAGAGTTTTACCTACGTCAACAATATTTATTTTATATTAGAAAAATTTAAACAATGGTCGAAAGGATACCCACTTCTATTACTGAATGATACATATACAAGAGAGTATTTAAAGGAACTAGAGAATCAACAAGAACTTGTTTACCCATACTTAGATCTAGAAGAATCCGTAGATGTATTTGAAACAATAAAGAAAAAATATCATCTGGAACCATCTGATCATTTAGTAGACTTAATTTATGAAGCAATTATCCAAGAAGGAAATAAAAAGTGATATAATGAAATAGGTGATGTTATGAAATTAGTAGCGGCCAAGTGTCCGAATTGCGGAGCACAAATTGATGTTGATAAAGATAGTGATTCTACAAAATGCGAGTTTTGTAAATCGAAAATTATCGTAGAAGATGCGATTGCAAAATACAAAATAGAAATTTCAGGAGAAGTGTCTATTAAAAATTTACCACAAGTAGAGAATCTAATGAAATTAGCAGACATGCATTATCAAGATAGGGAATATGATGAAGCCTATAATCAATATTCTAGAATTTGTGAACTTGATCCAGAAAATTATTGTGCAATCTTAAGAAAAGGATTATGTAAAACCTTATTAATGGAATATCCAAATTTTGATATTATTTCTGCTGTGAATGCAATGAAAAATGCTTATAAGATTCTATCCAAAGAAAAAAGCAAGGATAGAATTAATAGTTCCATATTAGAGTGTAACTATGTCATCGCAACCGTTGCTGCCAAAATCATGAATCAATTTCAAACAGGACTTGTCAATGCAGATCGTATGATGCAGATGATTGCACAATTAAGAGCCTGTGCCAATAATCAAGAATTTTTATATTCTTTAATCTTTGACAATGAGAATATAGAATTAGTTATGATTAATAGTATGCTTCAGACTGTAAAATATATTAAGGAAGATAAAAAGTATGCAACAGGAGCAACCAATAACTATGGAAAACCAGTGATATCGTATTATCGACTACCAAGAAATGTAAAAAAAGAATATCAAGAATTTGAAAGTAAATATAATGCGAGAAGAAATTATATTATGGCGCAAAAAAATCCACAACCAGAAGAAGAAAAGAAGTAAGAAGATAACAAGCGTTATCTTTTTTTATGCTATAATAAACGAGAAGGAGATTCTATGAATACAATCTGTAATGATAACAATTTATCTTATTTTTTATTCAATAATAGAAATCTTGTGAATCAAATAGGAATCGTTCTTTTAGGGTTAACACTATTATTATGGATAGTAGTATTCCTAAGAAAAAGAAAGAATAAGAAAATCAAACCATTCGTAATAGGATATATCGTATTAGGAATTTTTTTTAGTATCTCCATAGGACTGTCCATTTTCTCTTCCAAGATACAAAAAGAATATGAAATTTGTTTAGAAGAAGAGGAATTGAAGGCCATACAAGCAAAGGATGTATTACCTTCTGAAATCATAGAAAAAGATCCGAGAGACAGTCTAAAAGAAGAAGACATGGATCTAGAAGAAGGAATCGAAATCACAGAAGAGAACAGCGATGAAGAAGACCTAGAAGCCCCTGGAAATATGATTTATTTCTTAAATGTAGGAGCAGGAACAGAATCATTTATCCTACAAGATCAAGGACATTTTGGTTTGATTGATACCAGTTATAATTCCAAAGCAGACTTTATTGTAAAGCAGTTAAAGGCCTTAGGAGCAGAAGAATTGGACTTTTTAGTCATTACCCATGCCCATCTAGATCACATGGGAGGATACAGTAAAATAATGTCAAGCATCCCTGTAAAGACATTGTATATTAAAAATCCAGGGAATGTGAATTCTAATTATGTTCCCACGTATCTTTCGATGATCAAAGAAGCCGAAGAAAAAGGAACAACCATCTGTGATGTGAAAGAAGAGCTCTGTCAAAGTATGGAATTAGGTTACATGCATTTGGATTTATATAATACAGAATTTGTGAACGCAAAAGGAGTCGATGGACTCGATCGTTCTCGCGTAGAGAATGCCAATAGTATGACATTGGTAGCAACTATCAATCATAAAAAAGTCTATTTTGCATCCGATATAGGAGATTATTTTGATAAAAAACAAGAGACCAAAACAGCAAAAGAAGTAGGGGACATCGATGTCTATAAAGCAGCTCATCATGGATATATATCCTATAATAATAGTTTAGAAGCACTGAGTATTTTAAAACCAGAATATGTCATTATGACGAATACAAAAGAATTGTCCAAAGTATCGTTAAATAGAATTAAGAATACATCCCCTGATTATCAAAAGACATATTATACAACAAACGGAACCATAACCCTTCATATCAATATGGATGGTACCATGGAATTCAACCAATAAGGAGAAAGACTTCTCCTTTTTATTTTGAAAAACTATGATATAATGAGTGTATAGGAGAGTGAGAAGGATGATTAAATTTGATTTCAATACATATACAGATCAGTGGATAGAAGAAGGACAATACCAAGCCCTTATGAATCGAAAGAAAGAGATCACAGATAAGTTTTCACAAAGTGACATGATAGGATGGACAGAGAGAATCGAAGAAAACTTGCTTTGGAAAATAAAAGAGACAGCCAATTATATCAAAAACAATTTTGATTGTTTAGTAGTGATTGGAATTGGTGGATCTTTCTTAGGAAGTTATGCATTTGATAAAATGTTTCAAAATTACTTTGGTGGAAATCATTTTGAAGTCATCTATGCGGGAACAACACTATCTAGTAAGTATTTAGATGAATTAATGAATTACTTAAAAGAAAAGAATTTCTGTATCAATGTAATCAGTAAAAGTGGAACAACTATGGAAACAACAATTACCTATAAGTTATTAAAAGATTTATTAAAAAGAAAATATGATGAGTCCGAATATAAAAGACATATCATTGTAACAACGGATAAAGAAAAAGGTTCTTTAAGAGAAGAAGTCAATGAAATGGGATATGCTTCCTTTGTAATTCCCAATAATATTGGGGGAAGATATTCTTTTATGACTCCTGCTCATTTATTACCATTAGCTCTAAACTATGATTTAGATGAAATCGTATCTGGATATTATCATGGAAAAAGATTAGAAGATGTAGCTTATCAATATGCTGTTACTCGATATCTATTATTTCAAAAAGGAAAAGTAGTAGAAAATTTCTGTGTTTATGAAGAAAATATGGAATTCTTTACAGAATGGTTAAAACAACTTTTTGGAGAAACAGAAGGAAAAGAAGGAGTAGGAATCTTCCCAACTTCTACGGTTCATACGAGAGATTTACATTCTTTAGGACAATTTGTACAAGAAGGAAATAAAATCCTATTTGAAACATTCTTAAAAGTAGAAGAAATGGATGATTATATAGAGTATGAAGGAAGAAAACTACATGATATTAATAATCTAGTAGAAGACTCTGTTATGAGAGCTCATTTCAGTGGAAATGTTCCTTGTCTAGAAATAATCATGCAAGAATTAGATTTAGAAACAGTTGCTTCCTTAATTTATTTCTTTCAATTAGCAGCTGCCTATTCTGGATACTTATTTGGAATAGAACCATTCAATCAACCTGGAGTAGAAGTATATAAAAAGGAAGTAAGAGAATCACTAGGAGAGTGATAGAATGACCAAAAGAATGACAATAGCCTGTCTTTCTTTGATAGGATTTTTAATCATAACGATTCTTGTTTTAACAAATGAGATAACAAGTTTTGATACTATGATAGGAGATGGGGTATTAAATCTAAGAAATCCCCTTCTAACAGCATTCTTTACCAATTTTACTCATATAGGAGATACCATCCCAGTAATTATAATTACCATTATTTTATTATTAGCATTTTATCAGTGGAGAGATAGAATCCTTATTTTATCATCCGTTGCCGCAACAGTAGGATTAAATCAAGGAATCAAACACATGATAGAAAGACCAAGACCTCCCCTAGACATTCATTTAATTTCACAAGGAGGATTTTCCTTCCCAAGTGGACATTCGATGATTTCTCTTTGTATGGGAGGAGTATTAATTTACTTTGTATGGACAAAATTAAAGAAAAAGAATTGGAAAGTCTTTTGGACGATTCTATTAACAATCCTGATCTTACTGATTGGATTCAGTAGAATTTATGTAGGAGTTCATTATCCAAGTGATGTTTTAGGAGGATACTGTCTATCTCTATTTATTTTATTAATCGTTATTTCACTTGTCAGGGATCATTTTAAGGGGGAATCGAAAAATGATAAAGATGATAGTTTGTAGTTTTTATAATACGTTAATTGATGAAGAAGATGCGATTCCAACATCAACCATGTTGGAGTTAGATCGTATAAAACAAAAAGAAATTAAACTAACAATTCTAACCAATCGCCTATTAGAAGATGTTTTGTATTATAATCAAGATTATCCATTTATTGATTATGTAATTGCACTAAATGGAAGTATTTTATATGATGTAAAAGAAAATCAAAAGAAATTATATGATTCTTTTACCAAAGAAGAATTATTAGAGATTCAAAAGAAATATGAAAAAAAAGAAATCATCTATTATACAGAAAATGCATCTTGGACAGAACTACCAGAAGATAAAGTATACAAAGTAGAAGTAAAAGGAATTAAGAAAAATATTGTATCCCAGTACCATACTTCTATCTTTCAAAGAAATAAAGAATTCTTCTTGGAAATTACAAAGAATTCTTATTCTTCTACCATCCAAGATTTAAAAGAAGAAAATCTATTAGGAATCATCGGAAATGAATCCGAAAAAGAATTATTAGAAGAAAAGTATAAAATCTATGTCGTAAGAAATGCTCCAAAAGGATTAAAAGAAAAAACAAGTTTTCTAACAAAATCCAATCTACAAAAAGGAGTAGAATTCGTCATAAAAAAAGAAATAAAATAAGGAGAAATCCTTATTTTTTATTTGTAGGAACAATAAATATACGTTATAATATCTATATATGTAAGGAGGGGATCTCGTGAAATTAATCGTAGAAAAAGAAGGAGAACTTCTAGATTACTTATATAGTCATCTAGAGATGCCAAAGAAAAGAATCAAACAATATTTAACACATGGATCCATCTACATCAATAATCGAAAGACAACACAGTATAATGAAAAAGTAGTACCTGGTATGAATATTGTAATTACAACCGATTCTAAAAGTACAAAGACTCTTCCTTTTGATATTTTATTTGAAGATAGTCATATGATTGTTGTGAATAAACCAAGTGGATTACTAACAATCGCAACAGAAAAAGAAAAAGAAAGAACTCTATATCATATTGTAAGAGAATATATGGCTGATAAAAATAAGAATGCAAAGATCTTTATTGTCCATCGTCTAGATAAAGATACCAGTGGAATTGTTATCTTTGCCAAAGATGAAAAGACAAAGAATCAACTACAAGAACATTGGAATGAATATGTATCATTAAGAGAATATGTAGCTGTTGTGCATGGAGCAGTAGAAAAAGAAAAAGATCAAATTGTGCAATACCTAAATGAAACAAAGACAAATCTAGTGTATGTTGCGAAGAATAAAGAGGGAAAAGAAGCCATTACAAACAATGAAGTATTGAAGAAAACAGAAGAGTATTCTCTATTAAAAATTACAATCGAGACGGGTAGAAAAAATCAAATCAGAGTAGCTCTTTCTTCCATCAATCATCCAATCGTAGGAGATAAAAAATATAGTAATCGAAAAGAAACAGAAAATCGTCTATATTTACATGCCAATCGCTTGAAGATGTATTATCCAGAGATTCGAAAAGAAATTCTTTGGGAAACACCTGTTCCAAGTGAATTCAAACGAATCATGAAATAGGAGTATTTATGAAATTAAAGAAAAAATGGAAATTCTTATTATTCATCATCCTAATCGCTGTAGTAGGAGGTTTGATTTATTATAATCGTCCAAAAGAGAAAAAAATAGAAATAACCGATAAAACGATAGAAGAAGGAATTTTTAAAGACTATTATGAGGAAGCCCTAAAAGTAGTAAAAGAAATGACTCTACAAGAAAAAATAGGGCAATTATTCCTAGTTCGATATAATGAAAATGATGTAGAGTATTTGAATAATTTCTATCCAGGAGGATATTTGTTATTTGCGAAAGACTTTCAAAATGATACAAAAGAATCAATCACAGAAGAGATTAAAAAAGATCAAGAAACGAGTAAATATCCTTTAATCATCGCAGTAGATGAAGAAGGAGGAAAAGTCACAAGAGTCAGTCAATATATTGCTTATCGAGAAAGAAAATTTAAGTCTCCTAGAGAATATTATGACGAAGGTGGATATGAATTATTAGAAAAGACAGAAAAAGAAAAAGCAGAATTATTAAAAAGTTTAGGAATTAATTTAAATTTAGCACCTGTTGCCGATATCTCTACGAAGGAAGAAGACTTTATTTATAATCGTTCTTTTGGAAAAGGAACAGAAGAGACAACGGAGTTTGTGAAGAAAATGATAGGCTATTCCAAAGACAATGAAATGAATGCTTGTTTAAAACATTTTCCTGGATATGGAAATAATGAAGATACCCATACAGGAATTGCGATTGATGAAAGAAGTTATGAGAACTTTTTAGAGAATGACTTTAAACCATTTGAAGCAGGAATCAAAGAAGGAGTACCTAGTATTCTAGTTTCTCATAATGTAGTTGTTTCTATGGATAAAGATTATCCATCTTCTCTTAGTAAAAAAGTAATTGGAGAATTAAGAAATACCTTAGGATTTACTGGTATTATTATGACAGATGATTTAGATATGGATGCAGTAAAGAGTTATGTAGAAGATGGGAAAGCTGCCACTCTTGCCATCAATGCAGGAAATGATATGATTATTACCAGTGATTTTATGAACATGAAGAATGAACTGTTAGAGTCGGTAGAAAGTGGAGAATTATCAGAAGAAACCATCAATCAGGCCGTTATAAGAATCATTGCTTGGAAGTATTATAGTGGCTTATTTGAAGAATAGTGATATAATGAATGAAATGGGAGGAAAGTTTATGGAAACAGCAGAAATGATTAATCAAAAGATAGAGGCAACTGGTTTCATCAAACAAAATCACTACCAAGTAGTAGAAATTCAAAAAGGAAAGGTAGTCATGAACGCTCCCTTAAAAGAAGAATCGTTGAATCCTTATCAGTATGCTCATGGAGGATTTATCTTTGGATTAGGAGATACAGCTATGGGAATTGCTGCTAGGACAACCGGAAGGAATGTCGTAACATTAAATGCATCGATTCAATATTTAAGACCCAGTGTAGGAAAAGAGTTAAGAGCAGAAGCAGAGATTATCAAAGAGGGTAAAACAATCTGTTATGCTAGATGCAATATGTATGATGAAAATCATAAATTAACCGCAACCATGGATGCGAGTTATTATTATATAGATTAGGAGGTGTCAAAATGACCGATAAAGAATTATTTGAAAAAACAAAAGACTATATAGGAAAAGAAGTAGTATTACAAGGATGGGTTCGAAATCATAGAAAACAAAAAGAATTTGGTTTTATTGATTTTTCAGATGGAACCTATTTTAAACATGTACAAATTGTATATGATAACAAATTAAAAGAATTCGATGAAATTCAAAAGATCAGAGTAGGTAGCTCTATCAAAGTAGAAGGAAAAGTAGTAGAATCTCCAAAAGAAGGACAAGAGTTTGAAGTACAAGCAACTGCTGTAGAATTACTAGGAGATTGTCCAGAAGACTATCCAATGCAACCAAAAGCACATTCAAGAGAATTTTTAAGAGAACAAGCATACCTTCGTCCAAGAACCAATTTGTTCCAAGCAGTATTTAGAATTAGAAGTGTAGCTGCTATGGCGATTCATGAATACTTCCAATCCAATAATTATTTGTATGTTCACACTCCTTTAATTACAACAGCAGATTGTGAAGGATCAGACCAAATGTTTAAGATTACGACATTAGATTTAAATAATCTTCCAAAAGGAGAAGATAAGAAAGTAGATATGTCAAAAGACTTATTTGGAGCTACTTCTTATATTACTGGATCTGGACAATTACATGGAGAAACATTTGCTTTAGCATTCAATCGTATTTATACGTTTGGACCAACATTCCGTACAGAAAATTCCAATACCAAGACACATGCAAATGAATTCTGGATGATTGAACCAGAAATGTCATTCTGCGATTTAAATGAATTAATGGATATTGAAGAAGACATGTTAAAGTTTGTTGTCAAATATGTTCTAGATCGATGCCAAGAAGAAATTATTTTCTGTGATAAGTTTGTAGAAAATGGATTAAAAGCTAGATTAGAAAAACTATTAGTATCTAAATTTACAAGAGTAACTCATAGAGAAGTCATTGATATTTTAAAAGCTTCCAAAGAAAAATGGGAATTTGAACCAAGTTATGAAGAAGATATTGCGAAAGAACATGAGAAGTATATTACGGATCATTTCGATGGACCTGTCTTTATTACAGATTGGCCAAAAGATATCAAAGCTTGGTATATGAAAGTGAATAAAGATAATAAGACAGTAGCAGCAGTAGACTTACAAGTTCCAGGAGCAGGAGAGTTAATGGGTGGATCTCAAAGGGAAGATGACTACGATGTATTAATATCTCGTGCAAAAGAACTAGGAGTCGATGTAGATTCTGTTGACTGGTATATAAATCTAAGAAAATTTGGAGGATGTGTTCACTCTGGATTTGGTATGGGATTTGAAAGATTAATCATGTACCTAACAGGAATTGAAAATATCAGAGATGTGATTCCTTATCCAAGAACACCAGGAAACTGTGATTATTAGAAAGAGAGAAATCTCTTTTTTTGTTGACATAATAATTGTAAAAAATAAAAACCGAATTGTTAATTGAATGTAAATTGACGAGATATTCTTTTCTTTGAAAACATTGGGTGTTATAATAGAAAACAGGTTGGTACAATTATGAAAACAATACAAGCAGAAACCAATATCGGTTTGGTTCGAAAAAATAATGAAGATGTTGCTTTAGCAATCACACACCCAAAAGATGAAAACATTCACCTTCTTTTAGTAGCGGATGGAATGGGTGGAAAAGAACATGGAGAGATTGCATCTTCTTATACAGCCAAATCCCTAGAAAAATGGTTTAAAGCAAAGAGTCCTAAATCATTCGAAAATTTAGAAAAAATAGAAGACCAATTATATGAAGTCATTGATAAGATTAATAGTGATATTATTCAAAAACTAGGAAGAAACGTTTCGGGAACGACCCTTTCTCTTGCGATTGCGAATAAAAGAGGGACCGTTCTAGCAAACGTAGGAGATTCTAGAATCTATTCTTATCAAAAGAAAAAACTCATTCAATTATCAGAAGATGATTCCGATGTATGGTTTTATTATAAATATGGAATGGTTCGAAAAGATGATTTAAGATACTTCTTCAACAACAACATCATCACATCTTGTATCGGATTATCAGAAGATATCTGTGATGTGAAGACCCAGATTATTGAGAATGATTATGAAGTATTACTATTATTAACTGATGGAGTAACTGATTTAATTACCGATCGCAAAATCAAAAAAGTAATAGAGTCGAATAAAAAGAAAGAGATTCTTTCAAAAATTATTGAAGAAGCAGTATATAAAGATCAGAATCTACAAATACCATTAAGATTAAAAAGAAAGAAATTATCAAAATACATTCTTCCATTCCATGGAAGAGATAATGCATCCGGTGCCATCTATATTTCAAAATAAGTAATAACTCTCCTAGATATAGGAGAGTTTTTGATTGGAAAACTTGAAAAAATAAGGAAAATATGATATAATATGTCTACCAATTGGGGGTAAATGGTATGAATGAAAAACAAACAAAAATACTAGCGAGATTAGACTATGTAGAATTAGGATTAACAATCCTTGGATTTATCGCTTGTTGTTGTGCCTTTGTATTAACAAAGATCGATCAAAGATATTTCTTCTATTTAGTCGCAGTATTACTGGGATTCAATATGATTCATAGTATCAAAGAAATCGAAAAGAATCATAAAAAAACAAAAGTAGTAAAGTATTCTAAAAAAGTATTGAATACAAAAAAGGTGTCTTATTAGACATCTTTTTTATTTTTCCCAAAATAGATTCTTTTTTTTTGAAGGGATATTTGTTATAATAAAAGCATAATAGAGGGTGATTTGTGATGCTAGGAAAAATTGCAGAGATAATAGATGACAAGATTAAAATCAAACTAGATATTGATATTGCGGAACAACCTAGTTTAGTAAATTTACATGTCATTTTTGATGATGGAACAAAAAAGACCGTAGGAGAAATCGCGAATGCAGATAAAGAATACATGATAGCACATATCGTAGGAGACATTGTAAATGGTGTCTTTACTCCTGGTTCTACTTCCAAACCATCTTTTAAATCAGTTGTAAGATTAATTGATATGTCAGAGTTAGAGTTAATCTTTGGAAAACAAGAATTAAGAAGAGGATTAACCAACTTTGGTACCAGTAATGTCTATGATGGATATAAGATTAATGTCGATATTAATGACTTCTTTAATAGCCACTTTGCAGTACTAGGAAACTCTGGTTCTGGAAAGAGCTGTGCGGTAGCATCTATCTTACAAAAATTATATATGGGACAAACTCCTCCTATTAATTCAGGATTATTCTTCTTTGATGCTTATGGAGAGTATACCCATGCATTTTCAAAACTAAGAGAACATAATCCTCGTTTAGGATATAAAGCCTATACAACCAATATTATTGATCCAGACTGTGAAATCTTAAGAATTCCAGTATGGTTATTAGATATAGATGATCTTGCTTTATTATTAGATGCCAATAACCCAACACAATTACCAATTATTGAAAAAGCATTAAAATTAGTCCGTATCTTAACAGGTCGTAGTGAAAGTGTTATTCGTAGAAAAAATGATATTATCGCAAGAGCGATTCAAGATATTTTATTAAGTGGAGCTGAATCTACGAAAATCAGAGACCAAGTTATGGGAGTATTAACCAAGTTTAATACAACCACTTTAAATCTAGAAAGTCCTATCGTACAACCAGGATATACAAGAACGTTAAAACAATGTTTATATGTCGATAAGATTGGAAAAATGCAAGAGATGGAATTAGTAGTAGAATTCATAAGAGGATACATTATTGAAGATGTAGACTTAGATGAATCGGATGCCAATCCATACTATTCCTTAAATGACTTAGAGTTAGCAATGGAATTTGCTTTGATTAGTGAAGGTATTTTAAAGAGTAACAAAGTATTTGATAATGCCAATGTCATGAATGTTCGTCTTCATACATTAGCAACAGGAGAGAATAGACATTATTTCTCTTATCCAAAATATATTACAAAAGATCAGTTTATTGAGACTTTGTTGTGGGATCCACAGACATCCTCTCGTGTACAAATTGTTAACTTTAATATTAACTATGTAGATGATCGTTTAGCAAAAGTGATTACGAAAATTATTTCTAGAATGTTATTCCAAAGAGCCAGCACCTTGAAGCCAAGAGGTAGTAAAGCTTTCCACATTATTATTGAAGAGGCTCACCGTTATGTAAGACATGATAGTGATAATGATATCTTAGGATATAATATTTTTGAACGAATTGCGAAAGAAGGAAGAAAATATGGTGTCTTCCTCGCAATGGTTACACAGAGACCGAGTGAATTATCGGATACTTGTGTATCACAGTGTGCCAATTTCATTATTATGAGAACGATGCACCCAGTAGATTTAACCTATATCAAAGAGATGGTTCCGAATATTTCATCGGAAATTGTCTTACAACTAAAGAACTTAAAACCAGGAAACTGTATAGCATTTGGTACAGCCTTTAGAGTGCCAACATCCCTTTATATTGATATACCAAATCCAAGACCATTATCCAACAATGTTGATTTGGAGAAGGTATGGTACGAAGTAGCACCAAATCCAAATGGAATGGATGTTTCCTCTATATTGAGTGATCAAGTAGCACAACAATCGATGAGAACACAACAGGCAGCACCGCCACAACCATCACAACCATTAGTAGCCATTCAACCAGAATAACGAAAAAATAAAAATTTGTACTTTTTCTTTTCAAAAAACTATGCTAAAATTATTTATAGTAGAAATATAGTGCAAATGTGCCTTAAAAAATGAAAAATAAAATAAAGGAGTAGGGTAACGTGAAAGATAAATTAAAAGGATTCTTTGGTTCAGGAGAAGAAACTGAAGAAAGAGTAGAAGAAAGCGAAGGATTTTATAAGACTTCTAGAGAAGAATATCATGAACAAAATGGAATTGCAGGATCTAAAATGATGCTTTTAGAGCCACGTGCATATTCAGAAAGTCAACAAATTGCAGATTATTTAAAAAGAAGAAATGCAGTTGTTGTTAACTTAAAGAGAGTAACACCAGATCAAGCAAAGAGAATTGTAGATTTCTTATATGGAACAATCTATGCCATTGATGGAGATATTCAAAAACTAGGAGGAGGAATCTTCTTATGTACACCAAATAATGTGGTTGTAGATGGAAAAATCAGTGATGAACAACAACAAGCAAAACCAGTAGGACCTGGAGCAGAATACATGGCTGAAAAAGAGGAGACAGAAGACGATTTCTTTTAAAGAATAAATAGGGCATCTTTGAGGTGATTCTATGAAAAAATTTAGTCAAGAAACGAATGGATATAACAGAGAAGAAGTAAAAGACTTTATACGAGAAGTCATTCAAGAAACAGAAGTCATGACAGAAAAGTATAAAGAACAAGAAGAACAAATCCAAGAATTAAAATCAGAATTAAAGCATTACAAAGAGTTAGAAGAAAATCTAAAAGACGTAATGGTACAAGAAGAAAGTGAAAAGATTATTATGACTGCTAAAAAAGAAGCATCCGAAATCATCAATGATGCACTTCAAAAAGCAGAAGTAGTAGAATCCCAAAGAAAACGACTAGAAAAGAACATGGTAATCTTTAAGAAAAAATTAAAACTCATTATAGAACAACAGAGAACAATCATAGAAAAAATTGATGAATTAGAAATAGAAGAATAAGTAGACAAATGTCTACTTTTCGTTTAAGGAGAGTCAATATGGAAGAAGAGGAAATAACAAAAGAGATTAAAAACTTAAAGGAAATTGAAGAAAAAGAAGAAATTGACGAAGAAAAAGAAGAAGAAACAACTCCTGAGGAAGAGAAGAAGGAAGAACCACCCAAAGAAGAGAAAAAAGAGAAAAAAACAAATAAAAAGAAAATCTTCCTAATAGCAGGTATTTCTATCGGAGTAATTCTATTAATCATTATTTTATTGATCATCTTCCTTCCAAAGAAGAAAGAAGAAAAAACAGTAGAGAAGAAGATAACAGGTAGTTCTTTTGTAACAACCATTCAATCAGCATTAGAAGATGGATCCTTAGATGATGAAATTCAAAGAGGATTAGATTTGAATGGGATGAAATCCGATACGGTTTATTTATTAAGTTTAGATATTGATTCTGATTTAGATCAAGAATTAGTTGTCTATGCAGAAGAGAAAGAGAAAAAAGTCTTACTTTCTATAGAAGTAGATGAAGAAATAACGTATGATGATAGTTTTCCATTAGATGCAAAAGATTCTCTTGGATATACCTATTCATCTGAAAGAGCAAAATCTCTTTGGTATACGGTTCATGAAAAGAACTATACCATTATTGATTCTGCTAAAAAGATTATAAAAGAAGAAGATTTTTTAGCAAATTATCTATCTCTTACCAAAAATTATCATGAGAAACCAGTTCTAGATAATGCAATGGAATATAAAATGAATCAAAAACTAGATGTTAAAAAACTAGAAAAAGAAGGTATTACGATTAAAAAGTTATTATCTGATAACAATATCAAAGAAGAAGAAGAGAAAAATATTTATAATCAATATGTAACAGATCAAGAAGAAGCAAAAAGAAAAGAAGCAGAAGAAGCTGCTGAAAAAGCTAGATTAGAAGAAGAAGCAAAGAAATTAGCAGGAACTCTTAAATTAGGAAGTTATTCTTATCCTTTTGGTAAATATACAATTACCACTCCAGAAGGAGAAGAAGATGGAGAACTTGTTTTATATGCAGATTTAACTTGTATTATGAAGGGATCTGCTTGTACTTATACAGTGGGAGAAGTCAGAGGAACACATGATGAATTAACACCAGGAATTGCTTTATCCACAGGAAATATCTATATTACAACCGTCGATGAAGGTGTATTAGTAGAACCTGCTACCTCTAATTTAGTAAAACATGTGGGTTAAAACAACAAAATAAGTGTTGTTTTCCCATAGAATATGTGCTATATTATTACACGAAAGCAGGAGCGAAAGACGGAATGTTTCGGGTTTTGTAGAGAGTCTATGGTAGGTGAAAATAGATAACGAAGAAGTATTCGGATCACTTTCAAGTTGCGATTTATGGATAAGATAAATACGGTAACGCGTTATAGTTTTAAGATAAGTGAAAACTTATAAATTAAGGTGGTACCACGAACAATTCGTCCTTAGCGAATTGTTCTTTTTTTATTCAAAAAAAGAAAAAAGGAGGATTCATATGATTTTAAATATCATTTTATTAGTCATAGGATTTGTATTACTCATAAAAGGAGCCGATTTCTTTGTAGAAGGAGCGAGTGGCATTGCAGAGAATTTCAAAGTATCCAAAATTCTCATAGGACTTACGATTGTAGCTTTTGGAACCAGTGCTCCAGAGTTTGCTGTTAGTGTAAAATCCTTATTATCTGGTAGTGGAGACATTGTATTAGGAAATGTCATCGGAAGTAATATTTTAAATATCTTATTGATATTAGGATTAGCTTCTCTCTTTCATCCATTAGTTGTGAAAAATAATACAGTTAAGAAAGAATTACCAATTACATTGATGATATCAGCAGCTTTTGCGACACTCCTTTCCGATCATTTATTTGATAAAGGAGTAGAAAATATCTTCACAAGAGGGGATGGAATTGTATTAATCTTATTCTTTGGAGTATTCCTATATTATTTAATTAAAATGACAAGAACCAAAGTAGAAGAAGAATCTTCTAAACCGATTTTATTAAGAAAAGCAATAATCTATACCATTATTGGAATTATAGGAATTGTATTAGGAAGTAATATGGTTGTGGATAATGCCGCAGCTTTAGCAAAAGAATTAGGAGTAACAGAAAGAATGATATCTCTAACAATTATTGCTTTAGGAACTTCTCTTCCAGAATTAGTAACCTCTGTTGTAGCAACCAAAAAAGGAGAATACGATATTGCGATAGGAAATGTCGTAGGAAGTAATATCTTTAATATTGGGGTTGTAATAGGAATACCGGTTGCTATCTTAGGAGGAATTGGAGCCGTATCCTTCAGTTATATTGACTTACTTGTTATGTTAATAGCAGCTATTTTATTATTCTTCTTTTCATTCAATGATCGAAAAATATCCAGAAAAGAAGGAATTATCTTTTTATTATTATTTATCACGTATTATAGTTACGTAGTATTTTTTTAAGGAAGTGTAAATATGAAATTTAAAAAATTAGAATCAGGAAAAATCAATGATGTAGAAAAAAAATATAGTGAGTATTGGGATAAGAAAAATACTTTTGAAAAGAGTATTAAACAAAGAAAAGAAAACTTTGTCTTTTATGATGGACCAGCAACAGCCAATGGTATGCCAGGAATTCATCATATGATGGCAAAATTATTAAAAGATACCATCTGTAAATATAAAGCTATGCAAGGATTCCGTGTCGTAAGAAAAGTAGGATGGGATACCCATGGTCTACCAGTAGAAGTACAAGTAGAAAAAGAACTAGGATTCAATGGAAAAGGCGATATTGAAAAATACGGAATTAAAGAATTCAACCAAAAATGTAGAGAAAGTGTTTGGAAGAATGAAAAGTATTTTACACAGTTTACCAAAGAAATGGGTCAATTCATTGACTTAGAGAATCCATATGTTACTTACGATAATAACTATATTGAAACAGAATGGTGGATCTTAAAGAAGATCTTTGATGAAGGATATATCTATGATTGATTAAAAATTGTTCCTTGGTGTCCTAGATGTGGAACAGGACTTGCTTCTCATGAAGTAGCACAAGGATATAAAGAAATCTCTGTTAATACGGTATATGTTCCATTCAAAGCAAAAGAGGAAGAAAACACCTATTACTTAGTATGGACAACGACTCCATGGACGTTAATGTCAAACGTAGCACTATGTGTCAATCCAAAAGAAACATATGTAAAATGTTTATCAAAAGGATATAACTTTATCGTTGCCAAAGCATTAGCAGATAAACTATTAGGAGACTCTTACGAAGTAGTAGAAGAGTATAAAGGAACAGATCTAGAAAACAGAGAGTATGAACAATTATTACCAATCTTAAAAACACCTAAGAACAAAAAAGCATTTATTGTTACATGCGATGATTATGTAACGATGGAAGATGGTACGGGTATCGTTCATATTGCTCCTGCCTTTGGACAAGATGACTACGAAGTAGGATTAAAATATGATTTAGCAATGTTGAATCCAGTAGGAGAAGATGGATGCTTTACAGAAGGTCCTTGGAAAGGAAGATTAGTAGTAGATCCAGAACTAGAAGTAGAAATCATCAAGTATTTAGCAGCAGAAGATAAACTATTTAAGAAACAAAAGATGAACCATGACTATCCACATTGTTGGAGATGTAAAACACCACTTGTTTATTATTCAAAACCATCTTTATATATTAAGACAACTGCAAAACAAAAAGAAATTATCGAAGAAAACAAAAAGGTAAATTGGTATCCAGATTATGTAGGAGAAAAACGTTTTGGTAACTGGTTAGAAAATATGAATGACTGGGCTATCTCTAGAAATAGATATTGGGGAACCCCAATCCCTCTATGGAGATGTAGTTGTGGTCATGAAGAGATGATTGGTTCTCGTAAAGAATTAGTAGAAAAAGCCATTGAAAAAATAGATGAAACAATCGAATTACATAGACCATATGTAGATGAAGTTCATATTAAATGTCCAGATTGTGGAAAAGAAATGACAAGAGTAACGGATGTTATGGACTGTTGGTTTGATAGTGGAGCAATGCCTTTTGCACAATATCATTATCCATTTGAAAATAAAAAGTTATTTGAAGAACAATTCCCAGCTGACTTTATTTCAGAAGGAATTGACCAGACAAGAGGATGGTTCTATTCTCTAATGGCAGTCTCTGTTTTTGTAACAGGAAAGTCCCCTTATAAAAATGTATTAGTCAACGACCTATTATTAGATAAAAATGGACAAAAGATGCATAAGTCGAGAGGTAATTCTATTTCTCCATTTGATATTATGGAAGAGTATGGAGCAGATACCGTAAGATTCTATATGTTATATGCATCTCCTGTATGGACCCCATTAAAATTTGATGTAGAAGGATTAAAAGAGATTTATTCCAAATATATTTCTACCTTTAAGAATGCATATTCTTTCTTTGAAATGTATGCCAATGCTGATCATATTGATCCAAGAGAATACAATATTCCAGTAGAAAAGAGAGAACTAATTGATAGATGGTTACTTTCTAAATTAAATAGATTAGTAAAAGACGTAACAGCAGCCTATGAAGAATATGATTTAAATAAAGTAGCAAAACTAATCGTACCATTCTTAAATGATGATTTATCAAATTGGTATATTAGAAGTAATAGACGTAGATTCTGGGATTCAGAATGTAATGATTCTAAAAAAGCCGTTTATCAAACAACGTATGAAGTATTAGTAGCTTTATGTAAAATCTGTGCTCCAATTACTCCATTCTTAACAGAAGAAATCTATGGAAAATTAACAGGAGAAGAATCTGTTCATCTAGCAGACTTCCCAAAAGCAGAAGAATCATTAATCAATGAATCCGTAGAAGAGAGAATGGATTTAGTAAGAGATATTTGTTCTCTAGGAAGATTCGCAAGAGAAGAAGTCAATATCAAAGTACGTCAACCAATCAGTAGTTTAATTCTTCCAAAGAGTGATGAATTAATCATTGGAGATTTACTACCAGTTATTGAAGAAGAATTAAACGTAAAAGAAGTACAATTCAAACAAGATATGACAGAGTATTTAGAGTATATTGTAAAACCAAATTTCCAAGTACTTGGAAAAACATTAGGTCCAAAGATGAAAGAACTACAACAAATTATCTCTAAATTAACTAGTAGTGAAATAAGAGAATTAAGTGAAAAAGGATTAACCGTAAAATTAGACGGAGAAGACTTTGAATTAAATAATGAAAATACGTTAGTATCCATCAAACAGAAAGAAGGATATGCTTCTACTTCGAATAATAGAACGATTGTCGTATTAGATACTGAATTAACCGAAGATTTAATCTTAGAAGGATTAGCACGTGAATTTGTTAGAAAAGTACAATCTTTAAGAAAAGAAGCAGATTTTGTCATTACCGATCATATTAATATCTACTATAATGGATCTGACCAAGTAGAAGAAATGTTAAGAAAATTCAAAGATTACATCATGGGAGAAACCCTAGGAGAGGAATTAATCAAAGATATTTCTCTAACAGAAAAATACCAATGTGATTTAAATGAAGAAGAAGCATACATCAAAGTTGAAAAAGTAAAATAAGAGTCATTGCAAAATCATACAGATAAAAAATCCAATTACTTAGTGCACTTGTGTCATTTGACCAAGTGCTTTTTTTGTTCTTGAAGGATGATATATTTTCTTTTGAAAGAATTTATAGTAAAATGATAATAGAAAAGGGATGAGAAAATGATTGATAAAGAAGATGTAGAATTAAAAGAATTAATCCAAAAGATTGGACTTTGGTTTCTCGTATTTATTTTATTTGGATCTTTATTTGTCATCATGCTAGTAAATAAATTTGGTGCAAAAGAGATTGCCATTAATCAAAAATTAGAGAAACAATCATCTCTTGTGATTTTAGTAACGACAACAAAAATCAAAAATAATCGTGAAATTAAAAATGAATTAAATGTCAACGGAGTATCTTATGAAGTGGTCTATCGAGACCGCGAACGATATTTTAGTGACTTCTTACGAAAAGTAGATTTACAAGAATCGGATATTATAGAGCCAACCATTTTATACGTAGAAGAGAAAGTAGTAGTGGCCAGTCTAACTAATATAAAAGATATAAAAGAAATAAAACCTTTTTTAGAATCAAATAACCTATTGGGGAAAGGATAAGAATATGAAGAGAGTAGTTGCTTTAGTTACAGGAAGTAATCGAGGAATTGGTGCTAGTTGTATTGAAGAGTTTGCTCGTCAAGGAGTAACCGTTGTGATTAATTATTGTCATCATGAAAAAGAAGCAAAAGAATTAGAAAAAACAATCAAAGAAAAATACAAAGTAGATGTTTTGACCATTAAGTGTGATGTATCCAAAGAAGAAGAAGTAGAAAAGATGGTCAATGAGATTGTCGATCAATTTGGAGGAATCGATATCTTAGTCAACAATGCAGGAGTATCAAGAGATAGTCTATTGATGGATAAAAATATCAAAGAATTTAGAAGAATCTTAGATGTCAATTTAATTGGAACCTATCTATGTAGTAAATATGTAGGAAGAGTCATGAGAGATGCGAAGAAGGGAAAAATTATTAATATTTCTTCTACCAATGCGATTGATACCTATTACCCAGAAAGTTGTGATTATGATGCATCCAAAGCAGGTATTATTTCTTTAACACACAACTTCGCAAGAGAATTAGCTCCTTTTGTCAATGTCAATTGTATTTGTCCTGGATGGGTAAAAACAGCGATGAATAAAGAGTTAAGTATCGATCAAATTAAAGAAGAAAAGAAAAAGATCTTATTAGGAAGATTTGCAACCCCAGAAGAAATCAGCAAGATTGTAGTCTTCTTATCTTCTTCCAAAGCAAGTTATGTCAATGATTCAATCATTCGAGTAGATGGTGGAAAATACAACGGATAGGAAGTGTAGATATGAATGAGGAAGTTTTAGATTTAGTAAATCGTGCAGAGGAATCCTGCCAAGAAGAATTTCAAAAAATAGAAAAACAATGTGAAAAAAACAGTTGGAAAGTTCTTCATAGTTTTCAAAAAAATGAAGTAACCGAATCTTGTTTTCATGAAACAACAGGATATGGCTATAATGATTTGGGAAGAGATAAAATTGAGAAAATATTTAAAGATGTTTTAGGCGCAGAAGATGCTTTAGTAAGAAACCAATTTATATCGGGATCTCATGCCATTAATGTCTGTTTATTCGCATTACTAAGACCAGGAGATTTATTATTAAGTATTAGTGGAAAACCATATGATACCTTAGACGAAGTAATTGGAATCAAAGAAAATCCAAGTTCTTTAAAAAGTTTTGGAATCTTCTATGATCAAATTGATTTAGTAGAAGATGATTTTGACTATGAAGCAATCCGAAAATATTTAGAAAATCATGAAGTAAAAGTAGTAGAAATTCAAAGAAGTAAAGGATATTCTACGAGAAAGAGTCTCTCGATCGAGAAAGTAGAAAAAGTCATTCAAATGATCAAACAGATTGATGGAGAAGTAATTGTCATGGTAGATAATTGCTATTGTGAGTTTGTCAGTGATAAAGAACCAACAGAAGTGGGAGCCGATATCATGGTAGGGTCATTAATTAAAAATCTAGGAGGAGGAATTGCTCCGAATGGTGCCTATATTGCAGGACGTCATGAATTAGTAGTACTATGTGGAGAAAGATTAACTCTACCAGGAGAAGGAAGAGAAGTAGGACCAAGTTTAGGGGTAAATAAACAAATATTACAAGGAATCTATATGGCTCCTAGTGTCGTAGCATCTTCCTTAAAAACAGCTGTTTTAACGAGTAAAGCATTAGAATTACTAGGATATGAAGTAGAACCAAAGTACAATGAAGAAAGAGTAGATATTGTGCAAAATATTATTTTCCACAATCCAACCAAGTTAATAGAGTTCACAAGAGGAATCCAAGAAGGATCTGCCATTGATTCGAATGCAGTAGTAGAACCATGGGATATGCCAGGATACTCTGATAAAGTCATTATGGCAAGTGGATCTTTTACACAAGGATCTTCGATTGAATTATCTTGTGATGGACCTCTAAGAGAACCTTATATTGCTTATATGCAAGGATCTCTAACATACCCATATGGAAAAATAGGTTTAATCAAAGCCATTGAAAAAATAATGTAAAGTAAAAAAAAATTTATAAGAAAAGAATTCTTTTTTTTAAATGAATGATATTCTTATAGTAGAAAGGACTGAAAATATGGAAGATAAAAAGGAAGAAATAAAAGAAGAAAAAAAGAAAGAAAAATCTGAGAAAAAGAATCAAGAGAATAAAAAAAGTCATATTATTTTAATTACGGTTTTAATTGTTTTATTATTAGGAGCATTCTTTGGATTTGGATATGCAGTCGGGGGAACGAAAATTGTTGAAAAAGTAACAAAGAAAGATACACAAGAAGAAGGAAAGAAAAAAGAAAAAACAACCGAGAAAGAGATTGAAAAAGAAAACGAAAAAGAGACAAAAGAAATTGAAAAATCGATCGAAGAAGAATCAGATCCATTAGTTAAAAAAGCCAAAGAATTATTACTAGAGTTTGGAATCAACAAACCATATGGATGTAATAATTATATTTATGAATCTGCTTATAACGATAACTATAAAGTATTAGTTGTGCTTGGAAAATTAAAAGACAAAGGAAAAGAAATGGCTTGTAGTGAATTCTTCTCTGAGAGTGATATATTCTATGAAGGAGATAATCAAAAATATGCATTCTACCAAGGGAAAACAGGTGTTTGCTCAAAAGAGGGAACGACAACAGCAATAGCTTATGAAGATGCCAATGCCTTATATCAAAAACTATTTGGTGTTGATATGCCAAAGATGAATGCAAATTCATTATTACATCATAATATCTACTATGAATTCTATGATTATAATGAATCCAAGAATATGTTTATATCTCTTAACTGTTATCACTGTGGAGGAGCTTGTGGACCAACTGCTCAAGTCAATGAAATGAAATCAGTAAGAGAAGAAGGAAATCAGTTATATATTGAAGTTTATTATTATCATGGAAATTATAATGATTTAGATGGTGGAAGATATCATCTCGAAACAAGAAATGGAAGATTTTTAATCCCTGCTGATAGTATAGAAACTGCTACACAAACTATCAAAGATGAGTATTTAGACAAGTTAGATGTATATCAAGTTGTATTTGAAAAGAGAAATGATGATTATATCTTTGTCAGTATGACAGAAAAATTAAGTTAAAAACCTTTTTACTTAGAAAGGCGAAACCAAAGAGAAAACAATAAAAGTACTTGAAAAACAAGTGCTTTTATTGTATAATCTTAAATGTCAGCTGAAATGTCTACGTAGCTCAGCTGGATAGAGCAATCGCCTTCTAAGCGATCGGTCAGGCGTTCGAGTCGCCTCGTGGACACCATTTAGAAAAGAAGACTAACCATTCGGTTAGTTTTTTTTGTAATATTTTGTCAAAAATATTGACAGTAATTGACAAGATGTACTATATTGAAACTAAGGAGGTAGGTTATGGAGAAAAAAGTAAGATATTTGATGTTATTACTTTGTTTATTCTTATTTCCAATTAGAGTTTTCGCGTTAGAAGGAGACCTAGAGGGAGAACAAGAAAAACAAGAAAATATAGTTGAAAATATATCAAATAATGAAAATGAAACAAACCT
>JAGCSA010000041.1 GCA_017964405.1 Bacilli bacterium | reverse complement strand
CTTTTTGTAATGTTTGTGCTTGTTTCATTAAAGCTTGTATATTCATAATAACTCTCCTTGTACTAGCATATATTATTCTGAGGTGGATATGATAAATATAAAGGTCTTACCATGCATGAGATTAGTAGTGGAAGAGTTGTCGCAGAAGATGGAATGGAAAGAGCTTCTGTACAATGGGAAGATTTCATTATTAATACTTCTTTCCTTGTCATTGGTGGTTTAATATTAGGTGTTATTGGAGTATTTGTTGTTCAAGGATTAATCTTAAATGCTCTTCATAAGAGAATGTATGCTTCTACCACAGCTCTTGCTTATTTACCAATTACGAATACTTATATTACTGTTAAAATGGCATTTGGTCCTAGAATTGCTATGGTGTTTATTATTGCTTATTTAATATCTGTTCCTTTATCTTTCTTGGGAATCTTTATTCTCAGTGTATTCTTGAGTTTTGTTCCTGGATTTGCATTTATTCTAGATATTATTAAATTATTCAGTCAAAAATATGATTTGTGTTATCTAGAACCATTTGAATATAATTCGAATGTTGCGACAGGTGGAAAATTTACTTTAAATCAGGATAGTACTCCTGTTGTGAATACACCTCCTCAGGAGACCATTCCTGCTCCTACAGATCATGTGGAAGCAGATCCTTCTGGAGATAAAGTACTGGATTTGAATTATTCTACAAATGAGCCAGTGCAACCAGTAGGGGATTTAGAAGAATCCAATGAAGATGGATTTAGTTATGAAGATGTATCTGGTAAATCTCCTGAACCATCTGATGAAAATGAAGAGAATTCTGACTTGATGAATCTATTTAAGTAGATTCTCTTTTTTTGCTTTCAATAAAAGAATATGATACACTAGAGTTACTATTAGGAGGTGGTAGGTTTGAAGAGTACCCAATTAATGAATCTATTAAAAGATCGTAATATGGTAATCCCTATGTACTTACTAAAGAATTATCGAAAGTTTCATTTGGAATTAAATGAATTTATCTTTTTCATGTATTTATATAATCAAGGAGATCGTTTTGCATTCGATCCCAATCATTTTTCAGAGGATTTAGATTTATCCTTAGAAGAAGTGATGAATTTGATTGGTATTTTAACAGAGAAGAAGTTTTTATCAGTAGAAGTATCTAAAAATGAAAAGGGTATTATGGAAGAAGTGGTTCTTCTAGAACCTTTTTATCAGCAACTAAAGTTATTTATGATGGATGAGATAAATCAAAAAAATACAGAAGAGATTGAGAATTCTTCTGTCTATGAGATGATTGAGAAAGAATTTGGTAGAACGTTAAGTTCGATTGAATATGAAATTATCAAAGCATGGCTTGAGAATCATATGAGTGAAGACTTAATTAAAGAAGCTGTGAAAGAAGCTGTCTTGAATGGAGTATCCAATCTAAAATATATTGATAAAATCCTATATGAATGGGGGAAAAAGGGAATTAAGACTGTTCAAGATGTAGAGGCACATCGAAAGAAGAGAAATGCTGCTATGGAGAAGAATAAAGAGTCGGATGAGAATATTGATTTAGGAATTATGGATTGGGATTGGTTTGATGAAGACGAGTAGAATTGGAGAAACTTTAGATGTTTTATTTCCAAATCCTCAATGTGAAATTCTTTATCATAATGATTATGAATTATTAATGGCGATTGTTTTAAGTGCTCAGACTACGGATAAAAGAGTGAATATGGTGACTCCTATTTTATTTCAAAAATATCCGACTCTTACTGCTTTAAAAGAAGCCCCTTTAGATGATTTAGAGATAATTCTAAGACCAATTGGTTCTTTTCGAAAAAAAGCCTCTTATATCCAAAATATGGCTAGAATAATAGTGGATGAATATGAAGGAAATGTTCCTAAAGATCGAGAACTTCTCATGAGACTACCAGGTGTGGGACATAAGACGGTCAATGTATTCTTAAGTGAGTATTATGGGGAAGATGCGATTGCGGTAGATACGCATGTTGAAAGAGTATCAAAACGTTTAGAAATTGCTTCTCCTAAGGATTCAGTTCTTACCGTTGAGAAGAAATTGATGAAGGCATTTCCTAAAAACGAATGGGGAAGACGTCATATCCAATTAGTTTTATTTGGAAGATATTATTGCAAGGCAATTAAACCTTCTTGTGAAGGTTGCTCCCTAAAAGATATATGCAAAAAAAAGATTCGTTCTAAATGAACGGATCTTTTTTATTTACATGTATTCGTTGCTTCATCAAATGTTTTGGTCTTATCATTACATTCACATTTCTTTGTCAATGGATTTAATGTCGTTTCTGCCGGACATGTAGGGTGTGGTGGTGTAGTTGGCGATGTCGTAGGAGTTGTCGTTGGTTTTTGTTCTTCTAAATCATATACAGCTTCATAACTTTGAACATCTGTGTAATTCTTGTATGTGGCAACTACGGAATATTTACCATAGACACCACCAGATGGTGTGAAGGTATAAGATAGACGATCGGTCCAATCTACAAAACTTCCATCTTTATAAATATTGTATCCCCATTTACCATGAGTTGGATTAGCAAGTACACCAGGGTCTACTCCTGACCATGTTAGAACGGCTTTTGATCCAGCTTGTGTTACTTTGAAGTTTCCTGGAGCTGGTAATTTATAATTCGTTGTATCATATTCTGTTGGTTCAAATCCTTTTTTGAATAATTCTGTAATGGATTCTGTTCCAGGGATTGCGAGTTTTGCAGGATTGCTTCCTTTCGCAACAGATACTGGAACAACACTAGATGGTTGAACGAAAGCAGAACGGTTTGATTCCATCGCACCAGATGCTACATAGGCATTAAATAATAAGTCTTTCGCAATGGTTGCTGGAATATTGTGTAGGATATATCCTTCTTGAATTTGATCATACGTTAAACTATCGTATCCATACCACATACCAATAACAGTCTTAGTAGAATATCCAACTACCCAAGAATCTCTGACAGCATCCCAAGGCATATCATATTCATCCATGGTCTTATCATCGTAGTTGGTTGTTCCTGTTTTACAAGCTACGTTATATGGTGTACCACCACTTAAACTAACGTTTTGTAATACACTGGAAATCATGAATGCTGTTGCATCAGACATAACTTGTCTTCTTACTGTTTTGTATTCTACTTCTTCTTTAGATTGTCTATAAATTATCTTATTAACTGCATGAGGTTCATTATAATAACCTCCATTTGAGAAAGCAGCATAGGCAGCAGCCATCTGTAGTGGAGATACTCCTGTGAAGGCTCCAATTGCATGAGCTTCATGGATATTATATGGTTCATGAACATCTCCTGGATTATCCTCATTAATACATTTCTTTGTTCCTAAATCGTAACTATATCCTTTTGCACAAATCTCTGGTTCAATTCCTAAGTTCGTAACAAATTCTCTGATTTTAGCATTATCGACTTGTTGGAATGCTTTTAATGCTGGAATATTACGTGATTGTGATAGAGCTGTACGTAAGGTGATTGTTCCGAAGTATCCACCATCCCAGTTCTTAATAGATCTTCCATTTGAATAAGAATATGGAGCATCATCAAATAATTGATAAGTTGACCAGTTATTGTATTCAATACCAGGTCCATAATCAAATAATGGTTTTGCTGTTGAACCTGGTTGTCTTCTGATATCGGTTGCAAAGTTAAATTGATCAACCGTACCATTACTTCTAGAACGAATATTTCTACCATTACCAATGGCCCATACTTTTCCTGTTTCTGAATCTAGTACAGCAACACCTGATTGTACTAAATCATCTTTCCAAGCATAGGTTTCTCCATTTAATACAGCATTAACACCATTTTGTCTTTCTCTATCTAGGTTTGTATATACCAATAATGGAGTAGTATAAGGATTAACTCCAAAACGATCTTTTAATTCATCTACTACATAATCAATATATCCTTGATATGGATTTTCTGATGCATAAGAAGCATTTGCTGTTAGTGTTTCAATTGGAATATTATTGGCAATCTCTTCTTCTTCTGCTGTGATATATCCATGTCTTCTCATTAAACGTAATACGGTTTTTCTTCTTGCAGCAGCATTTTCTGGATTCGTGGTTGGTTTAAAAGCATTTGGAGATTTAAACATACCTGCTAGAATTGCTGCTTCACTTAAGTTTAAGTCTGTTACTGGTTTTCCAAAATACGTAATAGAAGCTTCTTGTACTCCATAGGTATTTCCTCCTAAGAAGTGGTTATTAACATAGAATTCAATAATTTCTTCTTTGGAATATTCTTTTTCTAGTTTAAAGACTGCTAAATAGATATCTTCAAACTTACGAGTAATACCTTCCATACCGGAAGTTTTTTCTCCATATTTATCGGTAAAACTATTTTTAACAACCTGCATGGTTAAAGTAGAAGCTCCACCGGCACCAGAATCACCAGCTACTTGTCCAATAAATGCTTTTAAGAAACGAGGAGCATCAAATCCATTATGTTGATAGAATCTGGCATCCTCTGTTGCAATAATTGCATCTACTAATACTTCTGGTAATTGTTCATATTTTACTTTTTCACGGTTTTCTTCTCCGATCTTTGCAAATTCATTTCCATCTTTATCATAGATTCTAGAGATCTCAATCGTATTTAATTTTGCATTTTCATATTTTGGATCTGCTTGACTCTTAACATAAACCATAAAAGCACAGAATCCACTTAATGCAACAATTCCTATTAGTAATACAAAGATTAAGATTAAACTAATCAGTTTCTTTCTTCTACTTCTATTTTTGACTCTTCCAAATAGGAATCCAATTCCATAAATAATAAATAGTAGTAAAGCTACCACAATGGTTAGTTTTAATTGTAAAAACTCGTAGCTTGCAAATAAAATAGCTGCTGTGATTAATAATAAAAGAAATGCAAAACCACCATTTTTAATTTTAATTCTTTTTCTTCTATTAGAAGTGGTATGGGTTGTTTTTACTACTTTTTTCTTTCCTGTTTTTTTCTGCATTGTTATTTACCTCCCAATAATTGGTCGACTATTTTTAAATAATCTATTCTTGGTTGATAACCATCTTTGATTTCATAGGCTTCCTTTTGAAAATAAGCAAGGGGAATTGATTTTTGTTCTGATTCTTTTAAATAAGATAAAAATTTCTTTGCTGTTAATAAATATGTCTTATTTAGAGATGTGAATCTTACAATTAAAAAGGCAATTCCTTGATGATTATCAATATTTTCTAAATGTTTGATTTGATGGGGATGAATATTTGTTAAAGCAAACGATGTTTTACTTTTCGTTTCTTTTGCTTCAAAATCAATATAATATCCTTTGTATAGACCATTATAGTCTGTTGTAGATGGAACTGTGAAGTATGCTTCCCTAATGACTGTCTTATCTCTTGATGGATAATCTACCTTGACAATCTTAATGGGAGTTGGTTTCTTATAGATATATGCTTTATCCATGTCTCTATAGTATTCATTGGATACATTTAATTCATATTCTAATGTCATACCTCTATTACTGTGACTTAGTTGTGTATCAATGGTTGTCTCTTTTTTGATTCCATTAGGATAGTTCATTTCATCACCTACCTTTTATTATACTATATATGGTCTTTTTTTGCCACCATTTTTTATTGGATTTTGAAGTGCCTTTTTTTCTTGATTCTAAGATTATTTTTATGATAGACTTAGTATTAGTTCGTTTTCTGATAACGGGTTATTCATTGACAAAAATAACCATTAATGACATAATAATATCGTAAGGGATTGGTGATTATCATGTATCAAAATAAAATTTCTTTAACACCTAGAGATATCCTTGAAAAAGAGTTCAAAATCGATACGAGAGGATATCGTCTAAAGGAAGTAGATCAATTCTTAGATATTGTTATTGGTGATTATGAACAATTCTTTGAAATCATTAGTAACCTTGAGAAGGAAAAAGCTGATTTATTAGCTGAAATCATGAATTTGAAACAAGAATTACGTAATTCTAAATTAAGTGTAGAAGTTGCTAATAGTAATTCTATGGGTGAAGTTACGAATGTAGATATTATTCGTAGATTATCTCAATTAGAGAAGAAAGTTTATGGTTCAAAAGCAACAGAAGTTGTTCCTGAAGAAGAGAAGAAAGAAGAAACAAAAGAAGACGAAAAAGAAGACAAATAATATAAAGACAAACGCTGGAGTTCTTGAGACTCTTGAGGAAAGTCCATGCTCGCACAGTCTGTGATGACTGTAGTGTTCGTGCCTAGGGAAACCATAACCTAGGGTAGTTTAACTAACGGCGGATCCTATTTCTAAGTCTTTGGATATGAAATAGTCCATAAAGTGCCACAGTGACGATGCTTTTTGAAAGAAAAGAGTGAAACGTGGTAAACCCCGCGAGCGAGAAACCCAAATTTGGTAGGGGAGTCCTAACGAAAGAAATGAATGGAGTTAGGGACTAGTAATAGTAGATAAATGTTTGTCGCCTGGTAACAGGAACAGAACATGGCTTATTTATATTTTTTGTTATGAATGAGGTGTTGTATGAAGGAATTAGGAGAGTACTTAAAGAGAACTCGAATTAGTAATGGTGTAAGTCTTACTGAAGCATGCGAAGACCTTGATTTCTCAACAACTCAACTTGAAAATATCGAGAGTGGTAATGTTAGAGCATTTAAAGATGTATATGAATTAAGAGATTCTGTTAAAAACTATGCAAAGTATTTAGGATTAGATGCAGATAAAGTCGTAGATGAATTTAATGGATTTTTATTTCAACATACATCTCGTATTTCTTTAGAAGATATTCGTGCTGCTCAAAAGAAAAAAGAAGAGTTGTTAGAAGAAAAAAGAGTGAAATCTCCTTATACAATTGAACATAGAGAAAAGATTAGTTTATGGCCTGTTGTATCTGTTTTAGTTGCTGTTATTTTTATTACATTTATTGTATTAATTATTGTAAGTAATTTAAATCGTCATGAAGATCGAATTGATGAATTAAAGGGATTTGTAAGAGAGGAGAGAGAAGTATTATGAATTTACCGACTAAGATTACCGTAGCTAGATTATTTTTAACAGCTGTTATTATTGCATTATTATGTATTCCATTTTCTTATTTTAGATTTAATTTTCCAAAATATGATTTTTATGGAATTCCGATTCAATTGAATTATATCCTTTCTGGTATTATCTTTATTATTGCGAGTTTAACAGATTTCTTAGATGGATATCTTGCTCGTAAGAATAATCAAGTAACAGATCTTGGAAAGATGTTAGATGCGATTGCTGATAAAGTATTAGTAAATCCAGTACTTATTGTATTAGCTGCTCAACATTTTATTCCTGTTATTGTTCCTGTTATTTATGTAACAAGAGATATCGTAGTAGATGCGATTAAAATGCAAGCTGCTACGAAGGGAAAAGTACAGGCTGCTATTAAAACGGGTAAATATAAGACTGCTTGTATGATGGTTGGAATATGTTTAGTATTTTTCTATAACATTCCATTTGAATTTATGAATATTCGAGTAGATTTAGGATTATTAATCATTGCTTGTATCTTAGCAGTAGTTAGTGCTTTTGAATATTATCATATTAATAAGGAACTTATTTTTCCAAAAGAAAAATAGTAAATTGCTTTCAAATTTATCTTAAAAAACTTCTTTTCCCTAAGAAGTTTTTTATTTTTCAAGAAAAATAAAGTGTCAAATTACTAAAACAATTGTTCGAAAAAGTATTGACTTTTTAAAAATAGATAGTATACAATGATATTGTAAGTTATTTACGAGGAGGAAAATAAATGGCTGTTAAAGAAGAAACAAAAGATAAAGATAAAGCATTAGAACAAGTATTAAATGATATTGAAAAACAATTTGGTAAAGGTTCTATTATGAAATTAGGAGAAAACAAACATATGAAAGTAGATGTTGTATCGAGTGGTGTGTTATCTCTTGATATTGCATTAGGTGTTGGTGGATATCCTAAAGGTAGAATTATTGAAATATATGGTCCTGAATCTAGTGGTAAAACAACGTTTGCTCTTCAAGCAATTGCTGAACATCAAAAACTAGGAGGAAGAGCTGCTTTTATTGATGCAGAACATGCTCTTGATCCTGTTTATGCAGAACAATTAGGCGTTAATATTGATGAGTTATTATTATCTCAACCGGATACAGGAGAACAAGCATTAGAAATCTGTGATGCTTTGGTTCGTAGTGAAGCGATTAGTATCGTTGTTATAGATTCTGTTGCTGCTTTGGTACCACAAGCTGAAATTGATGGAGAAATGGGAGACTCTCATGTTGGATTACAAGCAAGATTAATGTCCCAAGCACTTCGTAAATTAAATGGTACGATTAGTAAGACCAATACTACGGTTATCTTTATTAACCAATTAAGAGAAAAAGTAGGAGTTATGTTTGGTAATCCTGAAACAACTACTGGTGGTCGTGCTTTAAAATTCTATGCTTCTATTCGATTAGAAATTCGTCGTAGTGAACAATTAAAGATGGGAGAAGGAATTGTTGGTAATAAGACAACTGTTAAAGTTGTTAAGAATAAAGTTGCCCCTCCTTTCAAATCTTGTGTTGTTGATATTATGTATGGAGAAGGAGTTTCTCGTGAAGGAGAAATTGTTGATTTAGCGGCAGATGCTGGTATCATGGAAAAGACAGGAGCTTGGTATGCTTATAAAGGAGAAAAGCTTGGTCAAGGAAAAGAAAATGTTAAATTACTTCTAAAAGAAAATACAGAATTAAGAGATGAATTAGAACAAAAAGTAAGAGAATTCTATGATATCGCTGTTAATACAAAGGAAGAAAAATAGTTGCTAAGACAACTATTTTTATTTTTGGGGAAAACTATTTCTTAATCTTATAATTTGCTCTATAATATAATCAGAGGTGACTGTATGAAACAGAAAAAGAAGTATATTTTTTTCCTTTTATTATTTTTGATTGTCATCATTTCTGTTGGATATGCTGTCATTCAATCTGGATTATCCATTAATGGAACTTCTCAGATTCATGATGTTTCATGGGATGTTCATTTTGATAATATTCAAGTAAGTACTGGTAGTGTAGCAATCGGAACTGGTGATCAGGCTGCTACGATTACTCCTACAAATCTTACAGAGATTACTTATACCGTCACACTCAATAAGCCCGGAGATTATTATGAATTTACGGTAGATGTTGTTAATGGAGGAACGATTGATGCTATGATATCAAGTGTTTCTTCTCAAATAAATGGGGAGAACATTTCTACCTTGCCTAACTATTTAGTTTATTCTGCTACCTATGCAGATAGTACTCCTATTCAAAATAATCATTTATTAGCAGCTTCTTCTAGTGAGACTTATTTGATTCGCATTGGTTATAATCGGGATATTACAGAAGAAGATCTTTTATCGATTACTCCAACATTTAATTTATCATTTGGGGTTAACTTTATGCAAAAGAATGAGTCTGCTATTTCTAAAAATACTGCTTTGTATTCTGAAGTAAAACCAAATGCAGTTTTGGATACAGTTTCTTCTCCTTATGTATCTTCCTCAACTGGTATTAATTTTTTAAGTATGCCAGGTGATACAAATGGTAAAGGGGTTTATATCAAGTCTGGAACTGAAAATGATTTATATCCTATTTATTATTATCGTGGTGGTGTAACCAATAACTTTGTTATTTTTGCAAATCATTGTTGGAGAATTGTTCGAACAACGAATAATGGTGGTGTTAAACTAGTATATAATGGTTCACCATCTAATGGAACGTGTTCTGATACAGGCTCTACTACTGCTTTTAGTAGTGCTTATAATACTCATCATTTTGTTACACAAGATATTGGATTTATGTATGGCTCTAAGAGTTATACAACTGGTGAAGGAACAAATGTTAGTGATTATGTTTCTGGTGGAGGTTATACTTGGGATGGAACTAATTATACTTTAACAGATGTCAGTACCGGTATTGATAATAATCATCACTATACTTGTGCTAATTCTACGGGTGTCTGTACAAAGATTCGTTTTTATTACTTTTATCAGAGACGTGTTTATTACTATAATTATATTGAATTACAAAATGGTCAAAGTGAATTAGATGTTTTAGCAGAAACATTTGAAAATGAGCAAAATTCTTTAATAAAAAGTCAATTAGAGACTTGGTATGCAGAAAACTTAATCGATTATGCTAGTCAGATTGATGATGCAGTGTGGTGTAATGATAGGACGATTGGTAATTTGAATGGTTGGAATGCTCATGGGGGTGCTTTAAGAGATAGTCTAGAATTTTCATCTTATGTTCGTAATCGTAATGGGGAACCTAGTTTAGCTTGTATTAAGAGAGACTCCTTTACTGTTCAAGAAACTGCATCTGGAAATGGAAAATTAACATATCCAATTGGACTATTAACTTTAGATGAACTTGTTTTAGCAGGTGGTACTTTTTCTAATTCTGCCAATTCCAATTATTATTTAAATATTGGAAGTAGTATTTGTGATTTAACTCCTAGAACTGCTGGCAATAATGGTTATATGGGAATGATGCATTATAATGGATCTCTTAATTATTCTGTACAAGCTGATGAAACAGGATGTGGTTTTCGACCAGCTATTGTTTTAGCCCCTGGAATTGGAATTACTGGTGGAGACGGAACAGCTGAACATCCTTATATTGTTGAATAAAAGGATTTTGAAAATTCAAAATCCTTTTTTTATAATAGAAATGGTTGTGATTATTTATGAAAAATATTCAAGATTTAATTCCTTGTGAATATGATATTCCTATTATGGGGATTACCGATGATTCTAGAAATGTAGGAGAGGGATTTCTTTTCGTTGCGACAAAAGGATATCATGTCGATCATTATGATTATATAGAAGATGCCATTCAAAATGGATGTTCTTTTGTGATTTGTGATCGAGAGATTGATTTTAATATTCCTCATATCGTTGTAGATAATATCAATGAAATCTATTTTAATTTATGTAGAAAGTATTATGAAATTGATTTGTCTTCTTTCCATTTGATTGGAATTACGGGTACGGATGGGAAAACTACTACGACTACTGTCATTCATCGATTATTAGAAGATTGTGCTTATATTGGAACCAATGGAGTAGAAGTAGGAAATGATTCTTTTGATACGCATAATACAACTCCTTGTGTTGATGAATTATATGAAGATCTAAGTATCATTCAAAAGAAAAATTGTCATACGGTTTCTATGGAAGTATCGAGTGAAGCTTTACTCCATGATCGTGTTCATGATTTTTTATTTGATATTGTTGGATTTACCAATATTACAGGAGATCATTTGAATATTCATCATAGTTTTGATGATTATGTTTCTTGCAAGATGCAATTACTGGATCATTTAAAAGAAGATGGTTGGGTTGTTTATAATGGAGATGATGAACATATTTCGATTGATCATCCTCATAGTATTGCCTTTGGATTTGGTCCTAATAATCAATATGTGATTTCTCATGTTGATTATCAAAAGAGAAAGACTATTATTACTTTAACTACTGATGAGAAGAAATGGGAGATTGTTTCTCCTTTGATTGGGCAATACAATGTTTATAATATTGTGATGGCTTTTTTGATATGCCGTCTTTATGGAGTAGAGGAGTCTTTATTATTACAGAGAATTCAAGGATTGAAGCCGATTAAAGGTCGATGTGAATTTTTGGATTTTGGGCAAGATTATGATATTGTATTGGATTATGCTCATACAGTGAATGGAATATCTTCTATTTTAGATACCTTCTCTTCTTACGAAAATATAATTGTAGTGACTGGTTGTGCTGGAGGAAGAGAAACTGCTAAGAGAAAAGTGATAGGATCTCTGATTTTAGAGAAAAGTGATATTTCGATTTTTACTATGGATGATCCAAGATATGAGTCTGTCGATTCTATTATTGATCAGATGGTAGGAGATGCGAAAGACTATATTCGAATTGTCGATCGAGAGGAAGCAATTGCTTATGCATTATCCATTGCCTCCCCTGGAAGTGTTGTTTTAATTCTTGGAAAAGGAAGAGATAATTACATGGCGATTGAGGATAAAAAAGTCCCTTATAATGACTATGATGTGATAGCAAATTATTTTCAGAAAGAGTGATTTTTTCACTCTTTCTTTCTCTTGACATACCCTAAAAATGACACTACAATAGAAGTAGATTAGAGGTTCATTCTGGTCTAGATGGAGGAATTATATGAATAGCGTATTATTCTCCATTTTACTTGTTGTTATAGGCCTTATTTGTGGCTATGGTATATCTTTTTTAATTAATTTATTTAGTGGAAATGTGGCATCTAAAAAAGCCGATAAATTAATTGAACAAGCTAAAAAAGATATTGAGAAATTAAAGAGAGATGCTGCTATTGAGCAAAAAGAAGAAGCTCATAAAGCAAAAATGGATTTAGATAAAGAAATTCGCGAGAAAAAGGACGAATTGAAAGAAACAGAAAATAGAATCTTACAACGGGAATCAAGCATTGATAAAAGAGAAGAAATGTATCAAAAACGTGAACTTGCTTTAGATGAACGTGAAGGAAAATTATCTGAAAGACAAGAAGAAATCCAAGCAGAAAAAAGTAAAGTGGAGGAAATCAAAAAAGAACAACTTGATTTACTTGAAAAAATATCTGGTTTTAGTAAAGACAAAGCTCGTGAGATGGTCATGAGTAAAGTAAAAGAGAATATGACGAAGGAGATATCTGAGTATATTCGTGAGCGTGAAAATGAAGCTAAGCTTGAAGCTGATAAACAGGCTCGTGAGATGATTGTTACTTCTATGCAGAAGTATGCAGCAGATATCGCTAGTGATCAAACGGTTACGGTAGTAGATTTACCAAATGATGAGATGAAAGGTAGAATCATTGGTCGTGAGGGTAGAAATATTCGTACGATTGAAGCGATCACGGGTGTTGATTTAATTATAGATGATACACCAGAAGCTGTCGTTCTATCTAGCTTTGATCCATTAAGAAGAGAGATTGCTAGAGTTACTCTAGAGAGTTTAATTAAAGATGGAAGAATTCATCCAACTCGTATTGAAGAATTATATGACAAGGTTTGCAAAGACATGAAACAAAAGATTATTCAATATGGACAAGATGTTACTTTTGAATTAGGACTTACCAAGTTCGCTCCTGAATTAATTGAGACAATTGGTAAATTACATTTTAGAACGAGTTATGGTCAAAATGCATTACAACATTCCAAAGAGGTTGCAGAATTATCTGGTATTCTTGCTGGAGAAATGGGAGAGAATGTTACTCTTGCTAAGAGAGCTGGTTTATTACATGATATTGGAAAAGCCATTGATCATGAAGTAGAAGGAAGCCATGTAGAGATTGGTGTTGATATTGCGAAAAAATATCATGAACATGATGTTGTTGTTAATGCCATTGCTTCTCACCATGGAGATACTCCTTCTACGAGTGTTATTTCTACGATTGTTGCGATTGCAGATGCTTTATCTGCTAGTCGTCCTGGAGCTAGAAATGATTCGTTAGAAAACTATATTCAAAGATTATCTCAATTAGAGGAAGTTGGTAACACAATTAAAGGTGTTGAGAAGACATTTGCTGTTCAAGCTGGACGTGAATTACGTGTTATTGTTAAACCTGAAGAAGTAGATGATCTAGAGTCACACAGAATTGCTCGTGAGGTTAAGGAGAAAATTGAGGCTAACTTAAAATATCCTGGAACCATTAAGATTACGGTTATTCGTGAGACAAGAGCAACTGAAGAAGCTAAATAAAAACTTGTATTTGATACAAGTTTTTTTGTGTGTTATCATATAGGTGAGAGAAGGTGATTCTATGACAACTGTTCCTTTTGTATTTGGAGTTACTTTAACAGGATGTTCTTTCTTATTTTATCTATTTTTAGTGATTATCTATTTACGAAAAGATGCGAGATATAACTTAAAGAATTATCTTTATCGCAGAATTCTTTCTTTTGGATTAGCGGGATTCTTATTTGAATTTTTATATTTCTTTATCAATCATTATTCTACCCAACTATTATTGATGTCTCTTACCAAGAAGTTTTTATTATTAAGCTTTGTTGCGACTCTCATCTTCTGGATTTTTTATGTCATCATTGTTGTCTTTGAGAAGAATAAGGAAGCTTCTGCTTGGATTCGTAAAAATCATAGAGGAATTCATACTTATCTATTAGTAGCTTTTGGAACGATCTCTATTATGAGTCTTATCTTACCTGTTGATTTTTCTTATAATGAAACAGGTCTTGTTCAATTTATCTATGGACCTAGTATTTATTTTTTATATGCTGTTATTGTATTGTGTTCTGTTTTTCCGATTCCTTTTATGATTAAACATCGAGGGGAGATTGTATTTAGAAGATTATTTGCTTATTTCTTTATTCTTATTTTAACGATCCTATCTTTAGTGATTGCTTGTATGTATCCTTCTCTTTGCTTTATTACATTCTCTTATACGATTAGTTGTTATCTCATTTATAATCGTTTGGAAAACCCAGATATTTTATTTGTACGGAAATTTAAAAAGAATAGTGATCGTATGAGAGAGATACGAGAAAAATATGGTTTCTTATTTAATATGTCTCCTGAACTTAGAGATTTATTAAATGAAATATCTTTTATGAAAGAGAATTATTTAATGGATCAAAAGAAGAATATTAATAAGAGAAAATTAGAATCTTTATTATTAGACTTTGTTAAAAGTAGTGAAGATGGTACCACGAAACAGACTCTGATGGATGAGGATGGAGTAGAGATCTTGGATTTAGAAGAAGATGTTCCGGAAGAGATGCTCGTTACAAAAGAGATTTATTCTTTAGAAGAATTACAAGAAGTATTAAAAGAGGATAACTTACCAAAATGGTAATCCTCTTTTCTTTTGGGAATAATATAAATGGGGGTGATATGATCGATATCTTTTCATTTTGGAAAGTAGGGAAGTTTTTACGAGAGAAAGAGGGTTCTTGTAGTAATATTCAAAGAGCTTGTTCTTGTTTCTTATCTTATTATTATGGGAATAGTTATCAATTTTCTTTGCTTCATATTCATATGATGAAGAAACTCTATTCTTACTTTCCTGTCTTTTTAGATCCAATGCAGTATATTCATTGGAATAGTTATTTAGAATTATTAAAGTTAGATCCGGAAGAATGTTATTTTTATTATCATATTTTATTATTTTGTGGGGATAACTATGATGAATTAAAAAACTTGATTCAAAATAAAATCTATTTAAGAATATAAAAACAGGTAACTATTCCGTTACCTGTTTGTTTTCTCTTTTGATATCTAAAATAATAGGTAGAATAATTGGTTTTCTACCAGTTAAATTATGAATGAATGGATAGAGATTTTCTGTAATTTCACTCTTGATGGTAGCGAAAGTTGATTTTGGATTATTCAAGGATGCTGTGATTACTTGTTCTGCTTTATTTTCTATTTTATGTATTAGCTCCTCATTTTCGTTAACAAGAATGAATCCTCTTGTTGTAATATTTGGTGTAATTAATAATTCTCTCTTCTTCATATCGACATTGATGATGACAACTAAGATTCCATCGTTTGCCATAATCTTTCTGTCTTTAATAACGGCTCCTCCAATTTCTCCAATTCGGTTTCCATCGACATAGACATCGGCTCCTGGTTTGGATTCTCCTCTTGTCAATTCGTGATTGATTAAATTGAGAGTATCTCCATTCTTTAAGATAAATGTATTTTCTTTTGGAATTCCACAGTTGATTCCAATATTCGCTTGTTTCTTTAACATTCTGTAATCTCCATGGAATGGCATTAAGTATTTTGGTTTAATCAAACGAATCATTAATTTGATTTCTTCTTCGTTTGCATGTCCGGATGTATGTAGATCTTGTAGGACATTGTTTGTATAAACTTTTACTCCTTGTAGATATAGTTTATTAATGGTCTTTGCAATACTTAAAGCATTTCCTGGAATAGCACTAGATGAGAAGATTACCACATCATCTGGTCTTAATTTGATTTGTTTATGAGTACCATTTGCGATTCTAGATAGAGCTGCTAAAGGTTCTCCTTGCGTACCTGTACATAGAATGGCTACTTCATCTGGCTTTAATTGATTGGCTTCTTCTGGAGAAACTAGTAGTTCTTTATGTTCAATATATCCTCCATTAAGAGATATATTAATATTATTCTCCATACTTCTACCAAAGATACAGATCTTTCTATTGTGTTTAAAACAAGTTTCAAATATATGTTTTACACGATAGATGTTTGAGGCGAATGTTGCGATAATAATACGACTATTCTTCCATTCATCAAACATCTCTCCTAATGTTTCATCTACTACGGATTCACTGTTCGAAAATCCTTCATTTAATGCATTCGTAGAATCTCCAATTAATACATCTACTCCTTTTTCCCCTAGAGAGGCCATCTTATATAGATCAGCCATTGGTCCAATTGGTGTTAAGTCAAATTTGTAATCTCCTGTTGTGACAATTCTACCATCTGGGGTATTAATACTAATTCCATGAGAATCTGGAATCGAGTGTGTAATTCTAAAGAATTCTACTTCTATTTCTTTAAATTTTAGTTTAGTTTGGTCGGTATATACAAACAAGTTATCATATCGAATGTTCCGATCTTGTAGTTTGACAGCAATTAATTCCTTGGCATGATTAGGCGCATAAATAGCAGGAATATTAATCGTTTGTAGTAAAAATGGAATTGCTCCTATATGATCTTCATGACAATGATTAATTAATAAAGCTTTAATTTTATCTTCGTTTTCTTTTAGAAAAGTGAAATCTGGTAGGACATAATCAACCCCCATAAGTTCACTGTCTGGAAAACTAACACCGGCATCAATAATAACAATCGCGTCGTTATGCATTACACAATACATATTTTTTCCGACTTCTCCTAAACCACCTAGAACAATAATCTTTGTTCCATTGGTTTTCATTTGATTCATAATATCTCCTTTCTTTTGTTTTTTATAAAGAACTAACTATGAAAGTATACTACAATTTTTGCATTTTGTCTACTTTCTAACCAATAAAAAACTATTAACAAAAACTTGTTAATAGTTGATGATTATTTATTATGAATGAATTCTCTGAAGTAATAATGAGCTCCATCTTGACTTTCATATTTATAGACAATATGATTTAAATTTTCTTTATGTTCTTTGATATATTTTGATAGATAACTATATACTTCTTCTTCTCCTTGATATTCTTCTAATGGGGTAGTTTTTTCATAATCTTTATAGATTTTATTCTCTGTTGCATCATAGAATACATAAGCTGTTGTAATCTCTAGTTTTGTTTTACTAGCAGAATAGTCAATTAATTCATTTTTTACGACAAAGGTGGTTGCTCCTCCACATCCAGGAACGGAGTAATAAGAACTATCTTCTTCGTTGAAGTTATAATCTCCACATCCTAAGTTGAATACACCTCTTTCATAGGTACTTGGACCATATACTTCTTCTACTTCCTTTTTGACATCTTCTTCTTTGATGACATCGTCTCCATTTTCTGAGGTTGTATGTTTTTCATAAATACGAGAAGCAATATATTCTATTTTTTGTCTTGCGGATAATTCTTTTGCGATGACTCTATCTGTATTATAAATTAAAGCAGATGGTCCTATACTAATCGGACTGATTTCATTGATATAGTATTCTAATTCTGTTGTTGATAATTCGACTGGTTGATCATTCGAAACAATTTCTGCTTCTCCTGGATTTTTATTTTCTTGTTGAGATTGTAAGGCTTCTCTTTTCATATAAATGAATCCACCTAAGATTACAATAATGACTAATAATAGGACAATGAGTGGTCCACTACCACTTTTTTTACTTTCCATAAGTGCCTCCTTATTCTATTTTCATTATATATTTGTTTTTTGATGAAATCAAGAAACATCCAAGAAAAAAATAGGAATTGACGGTTACTTATGATATACTTTTATTGGTGATGCAAATGGGATTATTTAGCAAAATAAAAAATATGTTTAAATCGACAGAGGAAGAAGAAAAAGAGGTTCCTGCTGTAGAAGAGAAAGAAGAAGTAGAGGATGGTCATAATCCTTTAGCAATTGATCAGGAACCTGTTGTTTTAGAAGAAGAGAAAGAGATTCCTGAAAAGAAAGAGAAGAAAGGTCTTTTTAAGAAGAAAGAAGAAGAAAAGAAATCTGTTAAAGTCTATGAAAAAGGACTTACAAAGTCTCGAGAAGGATTTGTTTCTCGATTAGCAAATCTTACCAATAAGTATGCAAAAGTAACGGAAGAGTATTTTGAAGAATTAGAAGAAATTCTTATTATGGCTGATATTGGTGTCAATACTGTGATGGAATTCATGGATCGTTTAAGAGATAGAGTTCGAAAAGAAAATATTACGGATCCTTCTCTTTTGAAAGAAATCATTGTCGATGAATTATTCATTATTTATGTTAATGATGAAGTTTTAAGTAACAAGTTAAATTATCGAGAAGAAGGACCTACTATTATGATGTTTGTTGGGGTTAATGGAGTAGGAAAGACAACTACGATTGCGAAGTTAGCTCATAAGATGATTGATGATGGTAAAAAGGTATTAATGGTAGGAGCTGATACTTTTAGAGCTGGTGCTGTTGAACAATTAAAAGAGTGGAGTCTAAAAGTAGGAGCTGGTTTCTATGGAAAAGAAGAAAGCGATCCTGCTAGTGTTGTTTATGATGGAATTGAACTTGCTAAAGAAGAAGGATATGATGTTGTTTTAATTGATACGGCTGGTAGACTTCAAAATAAAGTAAATTTGATGAAAGAGTTAGAAAAGATGAATAAGGTCATTTTGGAAAAAGCAGGGGGATGTGATGAAACACTTCTTGTGATTGATGCTACGACGGGTCAAAATGGTGTGAGTCAGGCAAAAGCTTTCAAAGAGATTACGAATATTACTGGAATTGTTCTTACAAAGTTAGATGGTACTGCCAAAGGTGGTATTGTATTAGCAATTAAAGAGAGTGTAGGAGTTCCTGTTAAGTATATTGGTCTTGGAGAGACAAAGGATGATCTACAGGAATTTGATATTGAGAAATATATCTATGGATTATTTAAAGATATGATGTAGGTGATAAGATGGAAGATGTTGTTTATTACAATGAATTGTATGATTTATATGGAGATTTATTAACAGAGAAACAACAAGAGTATTTTGAAGATTATTATTTCCATAATCTTAGTTTTTCTGAAATGGCAGAGAATTATGAAGTGAGTCGAAATGCTGCTTTTAAACAGATTCATATTGTAATTCAAAAATTAGAAGAGTATGAGAGTAAGCTTCATCTATTAGAAAAGAAGAAGAAACTTATCTCTATTATTGAGAAAACAGATGATTCTAAAATAAAAAAACAATTAGAAGAAATTCTTTAAAAGACAAGCTGTAAGAGCTTGCTTTTTTTTTGGAATATAATTCTTTTTTTACTTGTAAAATGAGTGAATTGATTGTATAATTTACTATAGTATAGGATATTGTTTAAAAAGAATAAGAGGGATTATTATGTTTGATAGAATTACGTATATTAGTAATGATGGATGTCATATTAAACTAAAGGATGGAGGAGAAGTATCTCAAAACTTAATGAATATGCATTTAGTTTTTGAAGATGGTGTTAAAAAAGTCCTTGGTGAAGTTGATGATGTTGATGGAGATAATCTACAAGCACACTTTTTAGGTGAAATTGATGGAAATCGATTAATTGGTGGTACGATTCGTAAACCAAATATGGACGCGAAAGTACGTGTCATTGATCGTTCTGAGATCCCTTTAATTACCGGAGAAAATGCTGCTGGATGGATGGAACTTGGTGTTAGTCCTTTCTATGATGATTTCCCTGTTTATTTGGATGTTAATAATTTCTTTAGTAACCATTTTGCTATTTTTGGTAATACTGGTTCCGGAAAATCTTGTGGTGTATCTAGATTATTTCAAAATATGTTCCATGATCAAAGATTAAATCCATATAAAGCAAATATCTTAATATTTGATTCTTCTGGTGAGTACTACAATGCATTTCATAATTTAAGTTCTATTGATGGAAGCTTTAATTATCGTTTTTATAGTACGAATGAGACAGAAGGATTAGGAGAAAAATTACGTTTACCAGTTTATCTATTAAATAAAGATGATTTGGCTTTGTTATTGCAATGTACTTCTCACTCTCAATTACCAATTGTAGAGAGAATGTTAAAACTTGCTCTTGTGTTTAGTCAAAATGATTTAGATTCTAATGCTTATAAGAACCATTTAATTGCGAAGGCTATTATGAGTATTCTATATACCAATGAAACTGCTCCTAATAAGAGAAATGAAATCTTCTCTATTTTGGGATCTTGTTCTACAGATGAGTTCAACTTAGAGGCTCCTGTTCAAGGTATTGGTTATGTTCGTAAGTTCAGAGAGTGTTTCTTAATTGATAATACTGGTAACTTCTCTGAAAGAGTTTTATTAACAGAGTATGTTAATTCCTTTATTAAAGAAGAATTTGATAATTATGAACCTCATACAGGTGTTTACTATAACTTAGATACATTAGAGAAAGCATTGAACTTTACTTTAATTAGTGAAGGTTGGTTAAGAAATGAACAAACTTATGGTGATTCTGTTACTTTAAGAGTTCGTCTTCACTCTTTGATTGTTGGGGATAATGCAAAATACTTTGATGTTCCTGATTATGTTTCTTTAGAGACTTATTTATCTTCTCTATTGATTCAAAATGGTAGAAAGTATCAAATTGTTAATATTAACTTAAGTGATATTGATGATGAGTTTGCGAAAGTATTAACGAAGATTTATTCTCGATTAGTATTTGATTTTGCTAAGGGATTAAAGAATCGTGGTAGTATTCCATTCCATATTATTTTGGAAGAGGCACATCGTTATATTCAAAGTGACCACGATAGATTCTTATTTGGATACAATGTATTTGAAAGAATTGCTAAGGAAGGTCGTAAGTACGGTGTTATTTTGGGTATTATTACACAGAGACCGGTTGAACTTTCCGATAACGTTATTTCTCAGTGTACGAACTTCTTAATCTTTAAGATTAATCACCCTATGGATATTAAGTATATTCGTGAGATGGTACCGCATATTACGGATGAGATTATTGAAAAACAAAAATCATTACAACCTGGTACTTGTTTAGGATTCGGACTTGGATTTAAGATTCCATTAATTGTTAAAATGAAGATGCCTGATCCTTCTCCATTATCTGGAAACTGTGATGTTGTTAATATTTGGTGTGGTGGAAGAGCTCCTTCCCCTGTATCTAATACTGTTCAACCTAATATTACGAGTGGTAGTGGTTCTACGGATACGAGTAATACCTTCTTACCATCTATTGCTATTCCTGGTACGGTTGTTCCTGAAAAGAATACGTTTGAACTTCCTACGGGTGTGATTCCAGAGACAACTTCTGGAAGTCCTTCTGATATTCCTTCTTTACCAACCAGTACAGAAACAGCTCCTGTTCCAGGACCTGTTACAGAGGAGACAGTTGCAGAACCTATTATGAGTGATTCAGCAATGGAATCTACCATTACTCCTATTTCGAATAATGGACCAATTCCAGAAGTAGTAGATAAACCTGCTGATACAGGTGTTCATCCAGAGAGTAATAGTGGCACGGAAGCAGAATACAATGAAGGTCATTTCTTCCATCAACCACCTGCTGCTGGTGCAGAGGATCCAACCTTTACTCCTGTGGCAACCGATTCTATTGATTTCAATGCTGGAAGTGCTCCTGAGTTAGGTACGGTAGGAGCTGGGGATGCATCTAGCGATGCTCCTACATTAGTGGATTTGAACCTTGATGATAAGGATGACGATCCAAATGATTTTGCATAAAAAAATAGTGAGGATTCACTATTTTTTCTTTGTATCATAATGATTTTTTGCTATAATAATGGGTAGGTGATATTATGTTTGAAAGTTTAGGAGATCGTTTACAAAATGCCCTTCATAAGATTAAGGGATATGGAAAAATTACAGAAGATAATATTTCAGATATGATGAGAGAAATACGTCTTGCTTTATTAGAGGCAGATGTTAACTATAAAGTTGTAAAAGAATTTACGAATACTGTTAAAGAAAAAGCTTTGGGAGAAGAAGTGGCTTCTAGTATTAATCCTGGAGATTTGTTTGTTAAAATTGTAAAAGATGAATTAACAGAATTACTAGGAGGAGAAAGTGAACCTTTAAATTTAAAAGGAAATCCTGCTCTTTTAATGTTAGTGGGATTACAAGGTTCTGGTAAAACAACGACTGCTGGAAAGCTTGCTAATTTTTTAAGAAAGAAACATAGTAAGAAACCATTACTAGTAGCTTGCGATGTTTATCGTCCTGCTGCGATTGATCAGTTACAACAACTTGGAAAACAACTTAATATTGAAGTTTATCAAGAAGGAAAGAAAGATCCCGTTGAGATTGCTACGAATGCTATTTCTTATGCAAAGGAAAACAATTACGATTATGTATTAATTGATACAGCTGGTCGTCTTCATATTGATGATGAATTAATGGATGAATTAGATCGAATTCGTGAAAAAGTTAATCCAGAAGAAATCTTATTGGTTATTGATTCTATGATGGGTCAAGATGCTATTAATGTCATTACGGGATTTCATGATAAACTTCCCCTTACAGGAGTCATTCTAACAAAGTTAGATGGAGATACGAGAGGTGGAGTCGCTTTATCTGTTCGACATCTAACCCATGTTCCGATTAAATTCATTGGTGTTTCTGAGAAACTAGATGGATTAGATTCTTTTGATCCAGAGAGAATGGCAGGAAGAATCTTAGGAATGGGAGATATTATTTCTCTTGTTGAAAAAGCAACCGAAACGATTGATGAGGAAGAAGCTGAAAAGACAGCTAAGAGAATGCAACAAGGAAAATATGATTTAGAGGATTTCTTATCGACCATGAAACAGATGAAGAAGTTAGGTCCTCTTGAGAATTTAATTAAGATGATACCAGGTGCCAAAAAGATGGGTCTTACGGATGTGAAAATTGATCCAAAGCAGATGGCTCATATTGAAGCAATTGTTTTATCGATGACTCCTAAAGAAAGAAGAAATCCAGAAATTATTAAAGCAAGTCGTAAGACAAGAATTGCAGCTGGTTCTGGTACTTCTGTTCAGGAGGTAAATAAGTTATTACAACAGTTTGATCAAATGAAGAAAATGATGAAACAAGTTACCAATGGTAATATGAAATTACCTTTTTAAGGAGTATGTATGACAATTACAGAATTAGAACAAGTTCAAGATGAGTGTACACTTCCTCTTCGAACTCTTTATCAACAAACAGGAGATCGTTTGGTGAGTGGATTTCTAGGGGGAGAGATTGAAAGATTAGAATTAGATGAAGATGGTCATTTGTTCTTTTCTACTCATCGAGAAAGAGAAGAAGTACAGACAGATTCTCGTGGTGTAATTCTCGACACTAGTATTTTAATTAAACAGAGACAAAAGGGTAGAGAAGATTCTTTTTATCGAATCTATTCTTGGGATTTAGATGCGAAACAATATACGATGTTGTCGTTTGATGGAGAATCTTCTATGAATCGTTTCTTTAATGTGATGAAACGATTTGATATGAATATTGGTGGAGAAGATATTACAGAAGTCTTTCGTGATATGGGATTAACATTTGATTCTGTGAATCAAATATTATTAAATCAAAGTGTGAATCCTATGGATGAAATGTTTGTTCCGGATCCTCCAGAAGATTCTTATGTTTTATAAGATGCTTAGGCATCTTTTTTTTGTTGTAAATTCTGCTTGTAAATAAAAAGTGTCTAATTTTGTCAGTTTACTTGCTTATTTACAAAACAGGGGTTATTGTAATAATAGGGAGTGTGATATGAATGATATATCCATCTATCGATAAGTTACTAAATGTAGTTAATTCCAAATATGAATTAGTACATATTGCTGCTAGAAGAAGTAAACAAATTGCTAAAGAAGGATATTTACAAATGCCTGAATCCGAGTACAAATGTAAAAAGAATATTGGGAGAGCTCTCGAGGAGGTTTCTGAAGGCCTTATCGAGGTTAAAAAAAGAGGAGAATAATCCCTCTTTTTTTATGGTATACTGGATATAGGTGAGGAGTATGAAGATACTGAAATTTCAAAAGAAACCGAATGGTAAATACCGTGTCTTTTTAGATGATGGTAGAGAGTTTATTTACTATGAGGAAGTTATTTTACAATACAATTTACTTTTGACAAAAGAAATCAAAGAAGAAGATCTTCTTACCATTCACAATACCAATTTAGAATATGATGTTTACTATGTTGCTTTACATAGTATTAATTCCCGTTTTAAAAGTATTTATGAAACGAGAGAATTCTTAAAGAAAAAGGAATATCCTTCTGATTTGATTGAGAAAGCGATTGAGAAATTAATTCAACAAGGATATTTAAATGATCGATTATTTGCGAAGAGTTATATTCATACCCAGATGGCTATTTCTAGTCATGGACCGATTCACATTGAGAATGAATTGTACCAGAAGAAAGTTGATGCCTCTATTGTTTCAGAAGAGATATTGGTCTTTGATGAAGAATTACAGAAAGAAAAAATAAAAAAGATCATTGAGAAAGAACTCAAGAGAAATCATACAAGGGGAGGACTTGTTTTAAAACAGAAAATTATAGATGGTTTAAAACAACAAGGTTATCCTTATGAAGTCATTATACAAGTTATTGGAGATTATCATTTTGGAAATGACATAGATCTTGCAAAAAAAGAATATGAAAAGCTTTATAAAAAGTATAGTCGGAAATATGAGGGGTATGAATTAGAGAATAAAATTAGGGAGAAGATGTTTCAGAAAGGACTTGTTTATGAAGAAGAATAATTGGATTTTTATATTGTTTGTTGCAGCTTTTGCTTTGTTTTCTCTTTCTTTCTTTCGAATTGATCCTGATTATTTATGGCATATCAAAGCAGGGGAGTATATGTTTTCTCATGGACTCCTTACCAAAGATGTATTTTCTTGGAGTGTTTATCATGAATATTGGATGTCGCATGAATGGTTATTTGAAATACTTATTTATGGGATGAAGGAAATCTTTGGAGATTTCCATTTATTTGTATATTGTTTTCTTACTATGCTTACCTTACTTCTTACTTTCTATTTTGGAAATAAAGATTCGATTCAAAAAAATTTATTATTTTCTATCTTTTGGTTTGCTTGTTCCATCATTTTTATTTTTTCCATACAGGGTAGACCTCAAATGATCAGTAATTGTTTGTTATCGATTAGTTTTTATTGTTTATATGATCTCTATCGAAATAAAGAATCTAAAAAGATTTATTTCTTACCTTTGATTACGATTCTATGGGCAAATGTTCATGGGGGATCTAGTAATTTACCTTATCTTTTATGTTTCTTATTTATGGTAGCTGGATCTTTTCAATTTCAATTTTCAAAAATAGAAGCGAATCGTATTAGTAAAAAGCAGTATCATAAATATTTGCTTGTTATGATCTTATGTATGATAGCAGTTTGTATCAATCTACATGGGTTTAAAATGTTTCTTTATCCTTATCAGAATATGATGGATACTACGATGCTTCAAAATATTCAAGAATGGAGAAGTACGTCTCTTAGTGAATGGTCTCATTATATTTATTTTGCTTTATTATTAATCATTATTTGTATTTTCTTATTTAGTAAGAAAAAGATTGCTTTTATGGATTTTATTTTACTAGGATTCTGTGCTTATTTAGGACTTAAAAGTATTCGTTTCTGGTTTTATACTTATATCATTATGTCTTATGTGGTATTTGCTTATGTTGGTAGAAGAAAAGAAGATCCCGGTACTTCTATGGGACTTGTTATTATTTCTTTGTTACTAATTGGATTATTTGTGGTGAGAGGGAACGGAATTCTTTCTCCTACCTATTCTCATCTATTAACAGAGAAAGATATTGCTGCTGTCAAGAAAGAGAAACCTGAAAGACTCTTTAATTTATACAATTATGGGGGAGATTTAGTATATAATGAAATTCCTGTCTTTATTGATGGAAGAGCGGATTTATATGGACCTCATAATTATAAAGATTATTTAGCAATTGCTTCTCTTCAGAAAGATTATGTTTCTTTGATTGAACAATATGATTTTGATTATTTCTTAGTAGAGAAAAAATATTCGATAGCAACCTATTTAAAATATAATGATTCTTATGAATTGGTTTATCAGAGAAAGAATGTTTTATTATACAAAAAAAGAACTGCTTAACAGTTCTTTTTAATTACTTGTTGCATTTTCAATTAACTTGTCCATGTAGTTATCATATGCTTTTTTCAAAGTAGAATCATTCCAACTAATTTCACTTGCTTCTCTTACTTTGATCAATGTTTTGTAATATAAAGTACTATCTCCATTTAGTTTTTGATTCATTAGTTTTTCACGAATGGTATCTTCTGCTTCTTTTAATTCTGGTTTTTCTTTTTCATCTGTTTTTAAAATGATGTGGTATCCATATTGTGTTTTTACTGGTTCTTTTGTATATTCATTTACTTTTAATGTTTTTACGGCTTCTGAGAATTCTGTAACCATATCGCTTAAAGAGAAGTAATCTAAGTCTCCTCCATTTTCTTTGGTTCCTGCATCATCTGAGTTCTTCTTAGCCAATTTTGCGAAATCTTCTCCATCATTTAATTTTTTAATAATATTTTTTGCTTTTGTAAGAGCTTTCTCTTCAGCAGCTTGTTTTTCTTCTTCTGTTGCATCAGAAGCAACATCTACTGCGATTAAGATATGACTTGCTTTTACATCTCCATAAATATTCTCTTCATAGTACTTGTTGATTTCTGACTCTGTTAAGTTTTCTTTGATATAGTCAGATACTGCTTGATTTCTTTTGTATTCTAG
>JAGCSA010000040.1 GCA_017964405.1 Bacilli bacterium | reverse complement strand
CGCCGTTATAAGAGCAAGACCTCTTTTAGCGATTTTCAATCGTTTTTCTTTTCTTCTATCTCTTAAATAATTTCTCACACTTTTCAACCTCTTTTTTAAAAACAGGCTATATTATATCATAAAAGAGGTAAAAAGTCAAAAAAAACAAGGCGTTTTGCCTTGTTATTGATTAATAATTCCCTTGATCAAGACTGGATTATGATCAGAATTTGCAAACGAATAATCTTTTGTTTCTACTGATTCAATGGAAATATTGTTAGAAACAATATATCCATCAATATAATAATATTGGAATTTTTCAGGATCAGCACCCTTATATGGTTGATCCAAACTTCTACAAGAAGGAGTTTTCTCATCCATATAGAATAACCAACCATCATCGAAAGAAGAAATATCAATGACACCCGGTTTCCATAATCCATCTTTTACTTTCTTTTTCTCTTTTGGAAGACTAGAGAATACTTGATTAAAATCTCCTCCAGCAATCACATAGTTACCCTTCTTTAATTCAGCCTTTAAAAGTTTCTTTAAAGCCTTTGTCTGCTCTTCTTTCCCCTTTCCTTTGTCATAGGCCTCTAGATGTAAATTCATGATAACAAGCTCTTTATCACTATTCTCAATTGGTATACGAGAAATTAATACACATCTTTTTAAATTAGCAGTACTAACAGGCCAAATAAAGGAAGATGGTAATTGTACTCTTTCAGAAGATGAAACTTTAAATTTAGAGAATGTCGCAATACCCGAATTCACATTTCCAATTGGTGGAATTGGATAAGGTACATATAATACTTTAAAATTATAAGCAAAAGAAGATTGATAATTCGTAAAATAATTCTTAAAAGAAGAATACTCATTCATATGATTATCTCTCGTAGAAGAAGTATCTACTTCTTGTAATAAGAAGAATGTTGGACTTAACTCTTCAATTTTATTACGTATAGAAAAGATATTATGATTAACTTGATTTCGATCAGCAGTCTTAACCTTTTTTCCACCATCCATAAAGAAATCAGCATCTTCTCCTAAAGCACCATATCCCACATTCCAGGTAAGGAAAGAAAAACTCTCTCCTATTTGCAAAGAACGATGAACTTCTCCAGTAACAGAGACTTCTTCCCTCTCTTCTGGACGATACTCTGTTAACGTTAAAAATAAGAGTAACAATCCAAATAATACAACGATTACAATCAAAATTTTCATCAAAAGTATTTTAATTCGTTTTGAAAAAGGAATAACTTCTTCATATACATACTCTTCTTTAGGAGGAGTAGTCTCTTTGGGAAGAACCTTTTCTTCTGGAATCTTTTGAATCGTTACATTTTTTACTTCATTGGTTTTCTTGGTACTGGTACTATTACTTTTAGGTTTATTATTTTTTTTCTTAGTAGAAGCTTTCTTGGATGTAGTTTTTGCCTTTGATTGAGAAGAAGATTTCTTCTTAGAATCAACTGCTTTTAATATTTCATTTTTTTTCATACTACATGACTCCTCAAACACTTATATAATAACATAGAACCAATCATTTGCCAATGAAAAAGTAAAAAGACTATTCAAAATAGTCTTTTACTTTTGTCTCTACATTTTTCCATACCGTTTTAAGTCCATCATAAGATAATAAATCCATAACTTCTTCATAAGGAACCCAGATAGTAGGATGTGTATCCAAAGAAGAATTATCACTTTCTCCTCCATCTTTCGCAAGAAAATAATGCATCTCTACATCTTCTCCTCCAGGAGTAATATAATTCTCTAAATAAATAGGTTTTTCTTCTAATAAAATACATTTCCTTTTCGTTTCTTCTTCTGTTTCCCGAATGGCACACTCTAATAGAGATTCTCCTTCTTCTAGATGTCCTTTCGGAAAAGAATAATCTTGCTGTTGTTCCCGATAAACAATGGCTATCGTATGTTCTTTTGGTCTTAAAAAGAAACATCCTGCTTTTAATACTTTACTCATAATTCCTCCTTAGACAATTACCAGAAAATGATAATAATATCCAATCCATATTAAAACAAACATGGTAAGATAAATCAAACAAAGTAAGGAAATATGTTTCCATCTTTCTTGCATCATATTCGCAATAAATTCACGAATTAAAGCATTCGTATAAAAATACCATTTCGTTTTACTACCCATTCCCTCACAATTCATTCCTTCTTGATTCGCAATTACTCCACTACGGAAAACATGATAATTGGTAGTAGAAAAACTAATATGAGCATTCTTCTTTTCGGAATCAATTTTTTGTTTCGAAAAACGCATATTTTCAATCGTACTAGTAGATTGATCTTCTATCAAAATCTGTTTTTTAGGAATTCCCTGTTCAACTAAATATGCCTCAATTGCTTTTGCTTCTGCAATAGATTCATCCTCCCCTTTTCCACCAGAAGGAACATAGACAATCTTTTTCTTGGTCAAATCATATTGTTCTTTTCCAAAAGCAATCGCTTTATCCGCTCTACCTTTTAATAAAGGAGTAAGAGTCCCATCGGAATTCACTTTCGATCCCAAAATAATAATATAATCTTGATCATAAGAAGGAATATGTCTTGCAGCCATCCAATTACAATATAAAGTAGCTATCATAAGTGTATAAAAATAAGATAAAGTAGTATTCACACAAATATCTAAAGTATATTTTATAAATTGAATATCTGTACCCATTAATAGTTTTACAAATAAATAATAGATTGCTTGCGAACCAAATAATCCTAAGAAAGCAAAGATTCCTAAAATGATTCCCAGTAATCTTCTAGGAGAAAAACCTTCTTTTTTGACTAAAACAAGATTTGTAAGAATACTATAGAAAGCAAGAATCACAATACAAGGAAGAGTGAGCATCGCAAAATAAGAAAAAGAATGAAGAGTATTTAAGTAAATATCTTCTATCTTTAATACATTCCAGTTCTGTACTAATAGATTCATCATTCTTAAAATATTGACATTGATAAATAACAATAATCCTAAATTCATAATAATATCATATGAATATTTCTTCATCTCATATTGATTTCGAATATAAAAAGTACATCCAATAGAAACACGAATAAAAAATAAGATAATAATAATTTGGATAGATTTACTCAAAAGAACATTATCTTTTAAATCCGTTTTCGATAAGATATAAAAAGATAAAAATAAGAAAATCAAGGTAATAATTAAATACAAAATTCCTCTTTTTTTCATACAATCACCTCTATAAAATAAATTGAATAACTAGACCTACTAGGAAGCAGACAACAAGAGCAATCCCCTCTCCTAGAAAGAATCCTTTAATATGAAACCAGTAATTATGATATTCCTCTACCATATCTTCAGTTCCTTTTAATACAAAATAAGGATCATGACAAAACCAAAGAATATCTAATACAATGACATCAAATAAATTCACAATCGTCCACAATAAAAATCCATATCCAAATCCTTCTATAAAGGTTGTATATCCATTGACAAATCGTAAGAATAAACTAATCACAAGAACAAAGAAGATACAGGCACCTATTTTAACAAAGATTTTATTCTCCTTGGTAGGAATCTTTCCTTCATATTCTTTTAAAGAGGAAACTCTTTCTTGAATCTTAGGAGGATAATTATAAACCGTTTGAATAGGATTTCTAGATAATAGAAATACAAGAATCGTAAATAAAACACAAAATATAACAGATTCAATTACAAGTATCATAAGTCACCTCACCAAATAAAAGGAATTAATCGATATTTTACTTTTTTCTGATAAAGAGTATATCCTTTTAATTCTTTTTCTAATAGTTTTTCTTCTTCTAGAATCCTTTTGACTAAAAGGAATGGATAAAGTAAAAAGAGAAGAAAAGAATAAAGAGATCCTAAAATAAGAGGAATCGATAAGAATAATAGAATGGTAGATAGATACATGGGATGACGAACGATTCCATAGAAACCGGTATCAATCACTTTCTGATTGTTTTGGACTTCTATGGTTCTCGATAAATAGGTATTTTCTCGTAAGACTTCCCCATACATACCATAGGATAATAAGAATACAATAGCTGCTAGAATCGAAACAATATCAGGTAAAACAAGCCATTGAAAACGATAATTAAGACCCGCTAAAACAAAACTACTCAAGAACAAAATCCCACTAAAGAAAACAACCATCTTTTGACTCTGTTCTTTTTCTTTCGCATTTAATCGACTTCGAAGTAAATCAGGATTTCGAAAGAATAAAATAATTCCCATGAGTAACATAGGAATAAAGAGACATCCCAAGAATAACCATCCTTGATCATAAGAAATGGTTCCTGCAGGAAGAAATAATAAGAGACAAAGAATAACAAAACCTAAAACCAATTTGATAAGTCCTTGTATGAATAATTTGATATCCATAGAATCACCCTCTCTATTAGTATATCATAAGAAAAGAAAAAAACTGATGAACAGTTTTTATCTGGGATTATTATTTTGAGGAGGTGTGGGAGTTGGCATATCAGGAAGATTCTCCATAGGAGTTCTTTCCTTGCTCTCCACCTCTAATATTTGATTCACTTCTACATCATTAATAATGATGGTACCACCTGTATAAGTAGCTTTTCCTGAGTAACAGAATGGTGTTTCAGATTGTAAACGAATTGTTCCTCCAGAAATCGTAAGAGATTGATTCGAATCTAATGCACAAGTAACACCAGATCCAGTTTTAATAGAAATATCTCCTCCCAAAATCGTAAGAGAAACTACATCCTTTGGATGTTTCTTTCCAACCGTCATACCATTTTCACTCGCAGTAATTTGAAAAGTACCATCTTCAATCATCATCGTAGTGGATTCAAGCCCTTCTTTCGCAGTAATCTCCATTTCTCCCCCTTTTACTTGAAGAATACCATCTGCATGAATCGCATCATCAGAAGAATGAATCTGATAAAAACCTCCTAAAATCAAAATATTTTGATCCGAATGAATACTATCATCCGTAGAAGTAATAGAAAAATTACCATTTTGAATTTGAATTAACTTTCTTCCTTTAATAGCTTTCGAAGAAGTTGTATTGGCATTTCCTTCACATTGAATTTGGAAATGTCCTTGATGAATAATCACATTAGCAATCGCATCAATGGCATCCCCATTACTGTAGATAATAAAATCCCCATTATCAATGACAATATTTCCTTTAGAAGGATTCTTATTATTCGATGTTTGAATTCCATTTTGATTGGCATGAATCGTAATATTACCATTCAAAATATAAACATTATCTGTTCCTTGTATTCCATCTCCATCTGCATTTAAGATATAACTACCACTCTCAATCAAAATATTATCTTTCGATACAATCGCATCATAATTAGACTGAACAGTAAGAATACCCTTTCCAGAGAAATAGATACTGTCTTTGGAATAGATAGCACTTCTTAAATCCAAAGTAGAAGTAGCTTCAATCGTACTATTGACAACGGTATGAATATTCAAAACACCAGAATCTTCAACATAGATGGCAGGTCCTGTCTCACAAGTAATATGAGCAGAATCTAAGATCAATTGAACATTATCACGAGTATTAACCGTAATACAACCATGTTCTCCCGATACATGGTAAATACCACCCTTTGTAATAATAGGATTCTTTAAGATTTCTAATTCTCCATATTCAACATCTTTATATTTCTGAAGATAACTCTTCGCTGTAATCATTTCACTCTTAATATGAACATGGTTTTGATAATAATGTTGAATTAGAAAAAAGCAAAGAAAAAAAAGAAGGATAATCATAAAAGGTATGATTGCTATTAGTTTCTTTTTCATAATTATCCTCCTATTCTATCATTATATTCAAACAAATAAACTCCCTGATATTCATGATTTAAAAACAATTCTACTTTAATCTCTTCATGAGCATCCTCTTGAAGGAACTTATGAAGAAGAAAATCATGTCCAATCTCCATTCCAAAAAGAGATATATTATTCTCTCTTGTATTTCTGCCAATTGACTCCATCCGAAGAGAAATAACATAATCATTCGGATTAGCACGAGTAATCGTTGCATCAGATCTCTTTATTTTTTGAGAAGATTGAATTTGATTATCAATAAATAAAATATTTGCATCCTTTGTATTTTTCAAAATCCCTTTATAAGAAATATCTACCATAGAATTTTCTTTTAATAAGATTTGATAAAAAGCATATGTATCTTTTGTATAGATTAATACTTCACAGAATGCATCTTCACTCACAATTTCATCATTAAACACAATCTTTGCAGAAGAATCATTCAAAGTAGTTTGAAATTTCATCTTCTCTTTTGGAATATTGTATTGAATCATATATATCGTATGATTACGAGAATCAACAATTAAGGGAATGTCATTCATCGTGATAGAAGTAATTTTTAATGAAGAATCCTCCTTTTTCCCATTCATTAATTGATTCCATTCTTCTTCTGATACAGATAATTTTGTATAAGAAGTAGTATGTCCCAAAACAAAGACAATGGTTAGTAATAGAAATGTAATACCTAATACAATGATAAATACATGTATTTTTTTCATATTAAACGATATCATCTGCATCATATTCTATAATAGAATACTTTGTAACTTTCTTATTATTTTGTAATTGCTCTTTTAAATCATTTAATTTTTTGGAAGTAAATTCAATTGCATAATCATATCCTTTATTCGTATAATTTCTTGATTTTAATTTATAAGAAATTTTCTTTTCCTCTAAAAATTGAACAAAGTTCTCTTCAATATCTTCTTCTGCATGAAGAATTAAAATATAAGGTTTTCTACCAAAATTAATATGATCTAAGATGATTAAGATAACAGTTACAACAATACAAGTAAGAACCCCTACTTCATATAATTGACATCCACAAATAATACCTACATAGACACTCCATAATAGATAAAGCATATCTACTGGATCTTTAACAGCCGTTCTGAAACGAATAATTGCTAGAGCTCCAATCGTTCCTAAGGTAATAATAATATTAGATTGTAAACATAAGATGATGGTTGCAATAAAATAAGGTAATATAGCAATCGTTATATTATAAGATTTATTATAAAAGGAACGATGTGAAATAAAACGGTAAACAAAAAACTCATAAACAGATAAGATGGTTACCATTAATAAAACAGATAAAATCGTAGATGTCGTAATACTTTCATTGGAATATACATTAAATAAATTTTCAAACATTTCAATCATTTTTATTCTTCTCCTATCTCATATAAGAATCAAGTATCTTTCTACCATAATAATATTTAGAGAAAGATGTTTGATTTAACCCATATGATTCCACAATATTTTTAATATAAGATGGTAAGATATCATCAAATTTTACCTCTAATACATTCCAACCAAGTGGTTGAACATAAAATCTAGTATATTTACCATCTAAAAAGTGATCTAAATCATAGGATGCTGATATTTTCATATCAAAAGTAACTCTGACATTCGTAATTTCTTCTACATAAGCAATTCTTTCATAATCAACAATTACTTTTGGTCGATAATCATGAATCATCATATCCTTGATTAATTCTCGTAACAATTTCTTTTCTGTATCATAGACAAGTTCGAAGATATCACCACTATAAATCTTATGATATTCTTCTTTGGTAATCTTGCAACTCTTTTTATGACAGCGACCATCTAATTTTTCTTTCTTTTCTAATACAATGTAAGTTAAATCATCATCATAAAATCGAATTCTCCATTTAAACCGTTCTCTTAATCCAGAATTCGTTGTATAAACAGAAGTATCTTTATAATCATCAAAATATAAAGAATGAATCACATAGCGTCCTTTTTTCGGAGTATGGGGATCTAATTCCATCACTTGCTCAATTCTTGATTTCAGAAGAGCGAGTGTCTGATTATGTAGTTGATACTTCCATTCATTTCGATATTTTTTAATAGTATCACAACCCTTCAAAAAAATGTTTTTAATCAGGCATTCCTATCCCAACAGGATGATCTCGTAAGATAGAATCTTCTTCTGAACTAGCATAATCTCTTTCTCTTGCATTCTTTCGTTCAGCTTCCTCTTCCTCTTGTTTTTGTTTATTGTGATGGATGATGGCAGCTCCACCGGCAGCCACTCCGGCTGCTCCAACAACGGCAGCAGCGATTCCTAATGTCACATTACGAGAAGTAGCATCTGGCATATTAGGAGCTGATGGAGGCATTTCTCCATTTGGTCCCATTTGATTCGTTCCATCAGGTCCACTAGGTGCACTTGGTGCTGTAGGTGGAGACGGAGGTTGTTCTCCGTTAGGTCCCAATTGGGAAATATTAGGATCATCTGGTCCAGATGGAGCAGAAGGAGGTGATGGAGGCATTTCTCCATTAGGTCCTACTTGCGAAGCATTAGGGTCTCCTGGTCCACTAGGTGCACTTGGTGGTGATGGAGGTTGTTCCCCATTAGGTCCTACCCCACTAACTTCACCTGGTCCAGAAGGAGCAGAAGGAGGAGATGGAGGCATTTCTCCATTAGGTCCCATTTGAGAAGCACTTGGATCATTGGGTCCAGATGGTGCACTAGGTGCCGTAGGAGGTGTAGGAGTAGCTCCTCCTCCATAACCACTTTCTCCTTGATGATTGTATTCCTCAATGGTTTCAATCGAATATTTCATACGATCAATTGTATTATTTAAAGCTTGTGCAGTAGATTCAACATAAACAGAAGGATCTAGATTACCAACAGCATGATGAACTTCTTCCTGTTTTCTAGGATCAGAAATAGATTTTAACATTCCCAATGCCTTTTGAATTTCATCATTAACACTTTGATAATCTTTATTGACTTCATTCATTAATTCATAAGCTTTATTGGTTGTATCAGAATTATAAACTAAATCATTATTATTCATAAATTCACCTACTTTTTAATTATCTACTAGGAGGAGATGGAGGTTGCTCTCCATTTGGTCCTGTCGTGGATGCTCTCGGATCATCTGGTCCAGATGGTGCACTAGGTGCCGTAGGAGGAGATGGAGGTTGTTCTCCATTTGGTCCTGTCGTTGTAGAACCACCACTTCCTGGTCCACTTGGTGCTGTTGGTGCTGTAGGAGCAGTTGGAGCCGTTGGTGGCTGTTCTCCACGTGGACCTGTTGATGTAGATCCACCTGGTCCTGTAGGAGCCATAGGCTGAGTTGGTTGAGTCGGTTGTGTTGGCTGTGTAGGCTGAGATGGTTGCGTCTTTGGTTGGGTTGGTGGATTCGTAGCAGTCGTACGAGGCTGTGTTTGTGGTTGAGTTTGAGGTTGTGTTGGAGCCTTCGTAAGAGGAGTTGTTTGAATACCAGAAGTACTTGGTCCTGTTTGAGGAGGCTTCGAATCTAACTGGAATGGAGAAGTAACTCCTCCAATTGGATTACCTGGTCCCGTCAAATTCGCAGGAATCGTTAGACCATTCTCTAAAACATATTGACGGAATACATCCCGATCAATAGCACCTGCTAATAAATCAGCAAACTCATCTAATTTTTTAATCGTACTTTGAAGAGAATCCGTACAGTTCGTAAAATGATCATTAAACGTCTTTCCTCCAACAGAAAAATCTCTCTCTGTACAATAATCTCCTGCCATATTAGCTTTCTTAGAAACAAACTCTAACTCTTCTACACATCGTTTCAATAACTCATATACTTTTAAAAGAGAAGCCTCATCTTGTAATACTTCTGGAGAAGCAGCTTGATCTTTTAAACGTTCTGAATTTAGTTCAACACTTATATTACTTACATCCATGACTTATCCTCCTTGATAGTCTACTTTTATTCTTATAAAACAATTATACAATAAGTAAAGGGAAATATCTAATCTTTTTTAAAAAAAATAATGAGAAAAAATAACTGTCAATATACAGGGAAATAAAAAAATTAAAAAAGAATAGGATTTATCTATGTTATAATGATAATAAAGGAGTGAAAGATATGAATCAAAAAACAAAAAAAACAATTATCATTGTAGTAGCTGTTATCGCAGTATTACTCATTATATTCTTTGTAATGGGATTTTTAAGAAGAGGACCACAACCTCCAATGGATGGACAAAATCCACCACAACAACAGCAACAACAACCACCTATGAATTCATAAAAGAATAAAAAAGAGAGATGATTCTGATGAACAAAAAACGATTAATCCTAATCGGACTCGTTTTAGGCATCCCCATCTTGATTTTCTTAGGAATAGGATTAATGAGAGGTGGATCTGGTAATCAAATGCCAAGAACTCCCCCTATTCGTGTAACCTATCCAACGGTAGAGGATAATAAACCCTATCAAGATCATATATTTGATACGAATTATGTACACGAAGTTAATATCAAAATATCGAATAAAGACTGGAATGATTTAACAAAATATCCCCTTGCGAAAAGAAAATATGTGGTAGATGTCGTAATTGATGGAGTTACATTTCATAATGTATCAATCAATACTAAAGGAAATAGTAGTTTAAAAAACATTTCAGAAGGTCCATCAGAAGGACCAGCAGCCAATCGGTTTAGTTTTAAAATCGATTTTGGAAAATATGAAAAAGGACAAACCTACTATGGACTAGACAAATTAAATTTAAATAATGTATTTGGAGATTCTACGTATTTAAATGATTATATTGCATATAATTTATTCCATGAAATGGGAGTACCTGCTCCTCTTGTAAGTTTTGTTTATGTAAAAATCAATGGAGAAAACTTTGGATTATATTCAGCCGTAGAAGAAATTGACGATTCTTTCTTAGAAAGAAATCAATTAGAGGGACTATTATATAAACCAGAACAAGCAAGAGGAAAAGATCATGGAGCTTCTCTTTCCTATGTAGATGAGGATGAAGAAAACTATTATGATATCTTCAATAATGCAGAAAGTAAAATTACAGAAGAAGATAAAACAAGATTAATAGAAGCATTAAAACATTTAAATGAAAAAACAGATCTAGAAGAAGCACTCGATACAGAAGAAATCATTAAGTATTTCGCAGTTCATAATTACTTATTAAGTTATGATAGTTATACAGGAAAATCCATTCATAATTATTATCTATTAGAATATCAAGGAAAATTAATGATGATTCCTTGGGATTATAACCTATCCTTTGGTCGATATAATATGCAAGAAGATATCAATACGATTGTGAATTATGGAATAGATTCTCCTACCAATCGAGCAGAAAGTAGAGATCGTCCAATGTGGAATTGGATTGAAAAAGATGATAAGTATCGAGAAGAATATCATGAACAAATGGATTTATTAATTACCAATTACTTTGAATCAGGGAAATATCAAAAAGTAATTGATGATACCTATAACCTAATTCGTCAATATCAATCATTTGATATCAGTGCTTTCTACCAACCACAACAATTCTTAGAAGGAGTAGAAACACTCAAATTATTCAATCAAAAACGTTCAGAAAGCATTCGTCTACAATTAGACGGAGTATTATCTACCAGAACGAATGAACAAGAAAAAGAAAAACAAATTGATGCACAAGAGATTGATCTAAATACAATGGGACTGGTTGCAGATGATACACTAAAACAAAATAATAATACTAGTAATAATAGTAATAATTCAGAAAGAGAACCTAGAGACAAAAAAAGTAGTAATGAATAATTACTACTTTTTCTTATCTTTTATGATAAAGAATTAATTCTGGATTCTTTCCATTCTCTTCATAAGTTGAAATCAAAATAAAATCCATATTACATACAATTCCAAAACAAATAGGAACATCTCCTTCCATGGATACTTGATTTCCTAAATAAACCTCATCATCCTTTAAAAAGGAAACCTTTTCTCCATTTGGCAAAGGATACTCTAAATTCACTAAAGAACCATGCAATGGATATAAATCATCAAGTGAGGACATTCCATCAATCGAAAGAGAATGAATTTCATTTAGAAGAGTTTTTTTCATCTCTAAAAAAGACTCTTCTCCTCCTAATTCAATATATCGATAGATCCAGCACTTCTTTCCTGCAAGACATCCCCTACTCTTTTCACAACCTTCACAAGTTTGATTTTTAAATAATTCACAAATACTACAATCTGCTCCACACAAACCTTTCATTTCATCCCTCCATATTATATATATCATAAGAATGGAAGAAAGAAAAGTCTTGAAAAAGAAAGAGAATTATGCATTCCCTTGATCTTTCATTTGAATAAAAATAAGAATGCAGATAAAGAACTAAAGAAAAGAATTTGCATACTATCAATACTACTAATTAATAATTTAGTTACAGTAGCAGTAAAAGACCATAATAAAATCATAATTCCTGCATATAGATATTGTTTTTTCATAGTAGCACCTAGAATGATTATAACATAAAAAAACGGATTAAATCCGTTTTTATTTATTTATTTAGTAGCTTCTTCTATTGCAACAGCAACTGATACGGTAGCACCTACCATCGGGTTATTACCCATACCAATTAATCCCATCATTTCAACATGAGCTGGTACAGAAGAAGATCCAGCAAATTGAGCATCACTATGCATTCTTCCCATGGTATCGGTCATACCATAAGAAGCAGGACCTGCAGCCATATTATCAGGATGAAGAGTTCTACCAGTTCCTCCACCAGAAGCAACAGAGAAGTATTTCTTTCCTCTTTCAATACATTCTTTCTTATAAGTTCCAGCAACAGGATGTTGGAAACGAGTTGGATTCGTAGAGTTACCAGTAATAGAAACATCTACATCTTCTAATGTCATGATCGCAACACCTTCTCTTACATCGTTTGCTCCATAACATCTAACTTTTCCTCTTTCACCATCAGAATATTTGATTTCTTCTACAATCTTTACTTTTCCTGTAAAGAAATCAAAATCTGTTTTAACATAAGTAAATCCATTAATACGGGAAATAATTTGAGCAGCATCTTTTCCTAAACCATTTAAAATAACTTTTAATGGTTCTTTACGAACTTTATTTGCATTTTTAGCAATACCAATCGCTCCTTCAGCAGCTGCAAAAGATTCATGTCCTGCAAGAAATGCAAAACACTTCGTATCTTCACTTAATAACATAGAAGCAAGATTACCATGTCCTAACCCTACTTTTCTATCATCTGCTACACTTCCTGGAATACAGAATGCTTGTAATCCTTCTCCAATGGCTTTTGCAGCATCAGCAGCTTTTGTTCTACCAGATTTAATAGCAATCGCAGCTCCTAGAGTATAAGCCCAACAAGCATTTTCAAAACAAATTGGTTGAATTCCTTTTACAATTTCATAAGGATCAAATCCTAAATCTTGACAAATCTTTCTAGCATCATCAAAATCTTTGATTCCATATTTCTTCATAACAGGTTCTATTTGTTTAATTCTTCTATCATAACTTTCAAATAATGCCATAACTCCTACTCCTCTCTAGGGTCAATTTTCTTAACCGCTTCATCAAATCTACCATAAGTTCCACTAGCTTTTTCAATTGCTTCCATTGGATCCATTTTCTTCTTAATATTTTCCATCATCTTACCAAGGTTAACATATTTATACCCAATAATTTGATCATCTTTATCTAATCCAATTTCAACAATATATCCTTCAGCTAATTCAAGGTATCTAGGTCCTTTTGCTTTCGTAGAATAAATCGTTCCAACTTGACTTCTCGTACCTTTACCTAGGTCTTCTAGACCAGCACCAATCGCAAGTCCTCCTTCAGAGAAAGCAGATTGACTTCTACCATAAACAATTTGTAAGAATAATTCTCTCATAGCTGTATTAATCGCATCACATACTAAATCAGTATTTAATGCTTCTAGAATTGTTTTTCCAACTAATATTTCACCAGCCATAGCAGCACTATGTGTCATACCACTACATCCAATTGTTTCTACTAAAGCTTCTTGAATAATTCCTTCCTTGATATTTAAAGTAAGCTTACAAGCTCCTTGTTGTGGTGCACACCATCCAATACCATGAGTCAAACCAGAAATATCTTTAATTTCTTTTGCTTGAACCCATTTTCCTTCTTCAGGAATTGGGGCAGCACCATGACTAATCCCTTTAACAGGGCACATGTTTTCTACCTCTTTTGAGTAGATCATATCATCACCTCTTACAATTAATAATTATATCATGAGAGTATTGAAAAACAAATAAAAAAGAACGAAATTCGTTCTGTTTTTAGTAGAATTACCATCCAAAAAAAGTGAATGGATCTAGAGGATGCTCTAAGTAATTATGAATTGCCTCATTAAGATAGGGCATCATATGAGGAATAGGATATTGAAAAGGTAACCATTCAATTCCCTCACAGTAGGCATCATCCATATTTTGTAATGTTCCAGAATAAGTATTCGCTACAAAGAAATAATTAATATATTCATAAGACTCACTTTTCTGATGCATCACTTGCACAATTTTCAAATCTTCTTTTCGAATATCAATATTTACTTCTTGTTTTGCAGTACGAATCATCGCATCATAAACATTTTCATTTCCAAGTATATGGGAAGCAATCACATCATATTGATGATTACCATATTCTCTATTCTTTCTTTTTTCGACAAGAATCTTGCCATCTTTTATTAAAAACAAATGAACAGCACATCTTAATAAAAATCGATCTGGTTCCATAGAAATCTCTCCCCACTACTTTAAATAAGATAAAACTTCTTCTGCATTATGAGCAACCTTAAATTGATCCATCTGTTTATCTTTAATAAAACCTGCTTGATGAACTTTATCGATAAAGGAAACAATTTCATCATAAAATCCATTACAATCATAAAGAATAATAGGAACATCTACATCTTTACAAATTTTAGAATAATTCGCTGTAAAAAACTCATATATCGTTCCAAATCCACCCGGTAAAAATAACATGGCATCACAATTTTGATAAATCTTTAAAGTACTATCTAGCATGGTAGTTGTAAGTACCTCTTGATCACAGTCTATTTCTTTTAAACTATCTTGGTAAAATTCAGGACAAATTCCAGTAACAGAACGATGATTCTTTTTCGCAATTTCATAAGAAATACCCATTAATCCTAAATTACAAGCACCAAATACCAAATCATGTTCTTTTAATACGACTTCTAACATCTTTCGACAGTCATCCATATATTCTTTTGAAATATCTTCACTAGCAGAAGATCCAACAAATATTCTCATATTTCCTCCCATATTATTTCTTTTTCACAATCCAAACCCATTTTTCTTTTAAAGATAACTTTTTAAATTCATACCCATAATCTGGCAATTCCTTTTTAAAGGATAAAAAAGCATGATCAAATGGAAAACCGGTTATTTTAGCTACTTCATCAAATGACAATTTATATTCGTCTTTCTTGTTTTCTTTTACATATTTCCATAAAGGTTCATATTTACTCATAAAATACCCCTATCTATTTAACAGGACCCTTAGAGGTATTATCTTCTAATGCAAGAGAATAGTCCCCCTCTTCTATTCCATATAAGAAATCTCTTAATTTCATAAATTCATCAGAGGAATCCTCTCCTCCTTTTTTCTCAATAAATTGAATAAAATCAAATAACATTTTTCGATTTTTCTCATCTTTACTAGAAAAATTGATAGAAAAATGATGACCATTATCTGTTGCTCCATATAATTTAATAGGTCCTTTATCAATTACAGAATCATATCCATCAAAACTATACGTTTCAATGGAAACAAAAGGATTACTAGCAGGGATATCTTTTATAATCTTTAAACTAAATTTTTGAATAAAGGTAGAAAGATCCATCCCCTCTTTGATCGGAAAAGTGGCGATCTCTTTCCAATTACGAGAGGAATAAGATAAAGTGATATTATCTTCATTCAAACGAACAACAAAACCCAAATGATCGGTTGCCTCCATATCTTCCTTAATAAATTGAATTACATCATTCATAGTCTCATTCATAATACGTATCTCCTTATAAAATGATTATATCATCTTTTCTCTATAAATAGGAAAGAATTGACTTAATTAACAAAAAAGTGTATAATAAGCAGTCGACAAAGGGGGATAAAAAATGGTAACACATAGAGGACTACAATCACCTAGAATGTATAAATTATATACAAGATTAGGAAATAGAGTTGAGAAAGATATTCATCTATTAGAACCAATAATGAAAAGACAAAATATAGAATATAAAACCACTCCTAATGCAAGTATCCGTTTGGTAAATGATGAATTAAAAAAAGGAGCAGAAATAGAAGGAACGATTCCCATTCATACTCCAGCTAATAATGAATATGCAAGATTTAAAGCATCTTCCATCGATGGAATAGAAGGATTAGAATTCGAACTACAATTTGGAATCAAAGGATATGATATTCATTCAGGAGAAGCCTATGATAGACCAACAGGTATTGTAAGATATACATATCTAGATGGAAAAGTAGCAATATGGGAAACAGAAGATGAATTAGATCTTCAATTAAAAGAAGAAGAAAGACTAAAAAAGATACAAGAAAAAGTTATCAAACAAAAAGTGAGCTAACGAACTCACTTTTTTATTGTTATATAATATTTTGCAGTTAAATTATAATTCAATCTCCATACCATCATATGCAAATTCTATACCATCTAATTCTTTTTCATATTCTTTTAGGATTTCATAAGTATTTCCCCAATTACAATCGATATGGGTACATATGATTTTTTTGATATGATATTTTTTCTTTAATTCTATAATTTCTTCTATAGAGAATAACTCAGGATCAAATGGATATGGTTTTCGATTTGGATGGTCGATCTTAGTTAAATCAACCATACTGATAATAAAAACATCCGCATGATCATATAAATCAGAATGTCTAAATGGTTTAGCATTGCAACAAGCATAAACAAGTTTTTTATGATTTTGTTCAAATACATAATTAGCGATATGTAATTGATCATTCGTATAATTATCAAACATGGTAATTTTGATATCACGAATTATTTTTTCTTTACAGGCATCAATTTGAATCACTTTTAAAACATTTTCATAGAATTTTAAAGTATCACCATTCATTGCATTAATATCATCCACGACTTCCGGTAATGCAAAGAAATCAATTGTCTTTTTAGGAGATTCTTTTTTCCAATCAAAATACATTCCCTCTACTAATCGTATTCCCCTTACATGATCTGGATCTTTATGAGAAATAGATAAATAATCAAAATCATCAATTTTGCTTTTATTGATGGTATGAAAAATATCTTCAGGAGTATCGATAAGTAATTTTATATCTTCCACATATAAAGAAGGCATTGATCGAATGTCTTTTTCATTTCCATTTCTTGCACTTTCACATACTTTGCAATGACAATGTGGTAATGGTGTTGGATACATTCCCCCACTACCAATAATTCTAAATTTCATATTCAATTCTCCTTTCAAGAATAATAATGGATTCAATAATTTATTTAATTAGTTTTCTATTTAAACAGTATGGAACAACTTCATTCTTTAATGTATTAGAAAGAATATCATTCCCATCTTTTGATTCGTACCATTTAAAGGATTCAATTTCTTCAGATGTTTTGATTTTTCCTTTTAATGTCCCATGATATTGGAATACATAAAAGTGAATCGCTGTTACTCCATCACTTGTTGCAATCTCATCAAATTCCATTACTAGTTCCAACAAAGAAGTATCAAATATGGCTTCATCTCCTAATTCCTCATAGCATTCTCTTATGGCAGCATCAAGTGGTGTTTCTCCTTCTTCCACTCTTCCACCGATCATCTGATAAGTTGGTCTTTTTCTTGGCTTATCGATTAACAATTTTTGATTTTCAAAAAACATGGTTCCTACTACTTTCATAATAATCTCCCCTCAAGTATTACAAAACTTTCGCAATAGTTGGTCATCTATCAATATTATATCATACAAAAAGCAGATTGATTCATCTGCTTGAGTACTCATAAAAAAGGAATATTCGAACAATTACATGGTCCAATCAAATGTACCTTTAATAATAACTTCTTTATTGCCTTTAACAATTTCACCAATTTGGTATGCATTTATTTTTTCTTTTTTCATATGTTTAATAATCTCATTTGCATATTCCTTTTTGGCAACTACAGTTAATCCTACACCCAAATTAAAAGTCCTTAACATTTCTTTTTCAGAAATATTAGCAGTATGTTTTAATAATTTGAAGATGTCTAATATTTGATATTGGGAAGCATATATGAGAGCATTTAAATCATTAGGAAGGATTCTATTTAAGTTTTCACATATTCCGCCACCAGTAATATGGGCAAGTCCAGTAATCCAATTCTTATCAAATAAATCTTTTAGAGCATGATAATAACATCTATGTGGTTCTAATATAACATCTATAAAACTCTTATGATTAATTTTTTCATGAAGGATCTCAGGATACTTTTTCATTATTTTTCTAACTAAAGTATATCCATTCGTATGAATTCCACTGGATTCAAGAGATATAACAACATCTCCTTCTTTTATTTTGGAACCGTCTATAATTTTATCTTTATCCACAATGCCAACGATACTGGAAGTTAAAATATAGGTTCCTTTCTTTAAAACACCAGGCTGTTCAGAAGTCTCACCACCAGTTAAAACACATCCTTGTTTTTTACACGCATCTGCTACTGCTTTAACAATCTTATTAATAGCTACTTTATCCATCTTGCCACAGATAATAGCATCTTGAACAGTTAAAGGTCTTGCACCCATAACAATGCAGTCATTAATTAAGTGATTAATCATATCATAAGATACATTTTCTAGTTTATCGTATTGTGCTGCTAATAGTTGTTTCGAACCTGGTTCTTCAGTTTTTAATACTAAAACTGGATTTTTATATTCTTCAAATTGAATATCATATAAAGACGAGAAAGCACCAATTTTATTTAATACTCTTTGATCATCCGTATCTAAAGCTTTCGCCATTGCTTTCTTAGTTTCATTTGCTAGATCAATATCAACATCATATTTAATATTATTTTTCATTATTTTATCCCTTCCATATATTCTTTTTTATAATCAAATGGTATATTATCTCTCCTTATTTCCTTTCATGTACCGTGATACTTACGTAATGGATTGTATCAGTGTCAGTGCTAAGTGATCTAACCTTGTTTGCGTATTAGTGCTAACTCAAATATGGTAAATTGCAGTTAAATTGTATTCTTTTTCATGATCTTCTTCAACAAGTAGTTCTCTTCTATAATTAATACAGTTATAATCTAAACACAATTCCATAAAGCATAGGAAAATACCAATATCAATTTGATTATAATAAATTACTCTGTCTTTAGGCATTATTCCTCTTTTGCCTTCTTTGCGATATCTATATACTTTTATTTCTTTTTCAGTTGTTTCTACTTTCCATGGTTGTGTATTGCAAGCACTTGGAGTAAATCTAACAATATTTGCAATATCTAGATAGCTATCTCCAGTCCATATTTCAGAAAGTTTTTTTCTTTTACTTTTATACATGTCTTTTCTAAATTTATCAGTAGAATCAACTTTAGCGATCGCAATCATTATTACAAACTCTAATCCATCTAACTCTTTTTCATCTGGTTTACCAATACCAAACCATAATGTACCAATATTCTTAGATACTAAATATAAATCCAATTGTTCTCCTAAGTAACCAATGTTTTGAAGATAATTATCTTTCTTTTCCGAATAAAATAAAATACAATACTCTTGACCACGATGGCACGCTACGCTATCTTTTACAATTTCAATTTCTACTTTAATATCACTTACCAAGGGCTTTAATTTAGTTATTTCATTTCTTATTTCTTCTAATTCATTATTGGTTATTATCTCATCACCAACATTTCGAAACAAATGAAAAGACTTTCT
>JAGCSA010000039.1 GCA_017964405.1 Bacilli bacterium | reverse complement strand
TTAGATGTGACTCCAGAAGAATTACCAGAAAATGATCAAGAATTTGCATTTACCTTTACCATGAATGATGTACAAGCAGATGAAAATGCTCATGAAAGAAAGAAATATATTGATGTAGAAGACTTAAAAGCAATGGCAATTCCTTCAGGAGAAGGATTATCTTTATCAACAGTAGAAGAAAACAAATACATCTATCGAGGAGCCAATCCAGATAATTATATTATGCTAGGAGAAGACATGTATCGTATGATATCTATTGAACCAGATAATACCGTAAAAGTAATCAAAACAGAATCGGTTGGAACTATGTCATATGATGTTGGATATAAATATCAACCAGAAGGAATAACAGAAGGAAGGCATGGAGACGGAAACTTTTGTAATTATGCAATCGGAAACACTGGTGGTAGAGTAGGATGTTCAATCTGGGGAAGTATTTCAACGATTTATGATGCAAATGGAAATTATGGTACCTGGACAACATTACCTAGTCAAGAGGCTTACCTCAACGTTTATTTAAATGGAGGAAACTATTACGAACATAACCTAGAAGGTTGGCATAATACTCTTCCAACTGCAACAAAAAATGTAATTGTTACACATAACTTTAATGTAGGTATAACTCAATCAGGTACATTAGCTCAAAATATAGCAGGAGAAAAAACATATGGGTGGTCTGGAAAAGTAGCCCTTATTTCTGCCACGGATTTTGTACAAGCAAATTCAAATACAGAAGAGTGTTATTCTGTAAGAAATAATTCTCGTATTGGAGGGAATGTAGTTTGTAAAGAAAATAATTGGCTTGCATTCGATAAAAGTTATTATACAATAACACCTGTTGAGTATACTCCTCAAAGGGTATACTCTAATATTGCTTTTGATATTAATCAAGGATATCTTAATGATTATATTGTAATAAATAGGTTGGATGTTTTCCCATCTTTCTACTTAACATCCACTCTAAAACTAACAGGAGAGGGTACAGCAAGTAATCCATATCAGTTATATCAACCAAGTAATTAAAAAATACTAGTGAAGACTAGTATTTTTCTTTTAATTGTGATATAATGATGAAGTTTGCGAAAGAGGTGTATGGCTATGGAAAAGAGAAATGTAGCGATTATTGCACATGTAGACCATGGAAAAACAACATTAGTAGATGGTATATTAAAACATTCTGGAATGTTCCGTGATAATGAAGATTTAAGTAATTTATCAATGGATTCCAATGAATTAGAGCATGAACGTGGAATTACGATTCTAGCAAAGACAACGGCATTAGACTATAAGGGAGTAAGAATTAATATCCTAGATACTCCTGGTCATGCAGATTTTGGTGGAGAAGTAGAACGTATCATGAATATGGTAGATGGTGTTCTATTAGTAGTAGATGCTTATGAAGGAGCAATGCCACAGACAAGATTCGTTTTAAAGAAAGCTTTTGAAGCAGGAGTAAAACCAATTGTTGTTATTAATAAAGTAGATAAACCAAGTGCTAGATGTAAACAAGTAGTAGATGAAGTATTAGATTTATTTATTGAATTAGGAGCAGATGATGATCAATTAGATTTTAAAGTATTATATGCATCTGCTGTTAATAATACTTGTTCTACAAGTGATGACTTATCGACTCAAACAGAAGGATTCAGTGAAATTCTAGATACCATTCTAGAAGAGATTCCTGCTCCTACAGGAGATGCTAATAAACCATTACAATTCCAACCAGCCTTACTGGACTACAATGAGTTTGTTGGAAGAATTGGAATCGGTAGAGTACAAAACGGAAAGATTAAAACCGGAGAAGTTGTGACTTGTTGTCGTCTAGATGGTTCTAAAAAACAATTTAGAATTCAAAAATTATTTGGTTATTATGGATATAATCGAATTGAAATAGAAGAAGCAGAAGCAGGAGATATTGTGGCAGTAGCAGGTCTATCTGATATTTCTGTAGGAGAAACGATCTGTAATAATGATGAAATCTTACCACTTCCTCCATTACATATTGATGAACCAACTCTTCAAATGACATTTGGAACCAATTCATCTCCAATGGTTGGAAGAGATGGAAAAATTGTAACGGCTAGAAAAATAGAAGAAAGATTAAATAAAGAGACACAAAGAGATGTATCCTTAAGAGTAGAACCTGCAACCAACGAATCCTTCTTAGTCAGTGGTCGTGGAGAACTACACTTAGGAATCTTAATCGAAAACATGAGAAGAGAAGGGTTTGAAATCGAAGTATCCAAACCTACCGTTATTATGAAAGAAATTGATGGAGTAAAATGTGAACCATTTGAAGAATTACAAATCGAAACTCCAGAAGAAACGGTAGGAGCTGTCATTGAACAATTAGGAATGCGTGGAGGACAATTAGTATCCATGACAAACTTTGAAAATCAAGTAAGACTTCTTTATACCATTCCATCCCGTGGATTAATTGGTTTTTCAACAGACTTCATGACTTTAACAAAAGGATATGGTATTATGAACCATTCCTTCAAAGAATACATGCCTTGTGAAAATGTAGATATTGGGGAAAGAAAACTAGGAGTATTAGTTTCTATGGAAAATGGAAATGCTACTGCATACTCTATTGGGAACTTAGAAGACCGTGGAGTTATGTTTATTGAACCAGGTACAGAAGTTTATGAAGGTATGATTGTAGGAGAATGTAATCGAGATAATGATCTTGCAGTCAATGTCGTAAAAGGAAAACAATTAACAAATACCCGTGCTGCAGGATCTGACCATACAGTAGTCTTAAAAAGACCAAGACCAATCACATTAGAATATGCCTTAGATTATATTAATTCCGATGAATTAGTAGAGGTTACTCCTAACTATCTTCGTCTAAGAAAAAGAATCTTAAATACAGAAGATAGAAAGAAATTTGATGCGAAAATGAAAAATAACTAGAAATAGTTATTTTTTCTTGAAGTTTTAAAATAAAAATACTATAATGAACTTAGGGTAGAGGTGATTGTAATGAGACTCAAAAAAATTCAAATGCAAAGAAACCAACAATTATCAGATGAAGAATTACAAAGGACACAAGTTCTTAATTTACAAGACTTTAAAGAGACAGCCAGAATAGAACGTGCTACCAGTAAGAAACCAGCTATTATTTTTGCATCTATTGGTGTATTTTTAATCGCACTAGGAATGTTTTTCCCTTCCATGCAATCTCTAACTGCCAGAAAAGAAGCAGAGTCTAAAAGACATGAAATTGAACAAAGAAGAACAGAAGTAGTAGAAGTAATAGAAGAACAAATGACCTGCTATTATAAAAGTTTAAATAATGCGAATGGAACAGATGAAAATATTAATGTTACTTTTACATTTAAAGATAATAAATTAGTATCAGGAACAAAAGCATATATCTTAACAAAATCTGCAGGAGTTGCAGAAGAACCACCAGAATTATCTAGTTATCTAGCAGCTCTACAATCATTCTTAATTCAAATTACAGGATATAATGTATCGGTTCAAACAGTAGCTAATGGATCTATCACAACAACAGAAGTAAATTATACGATTGTAGATATGTCTCAAATTCCAGAAGCTCATCAAGCAAATTATCGTTTCAATGTTCTACATCGTGCCAATGAAACAAAAGAAGATGTAGTAACAAGCATGACAGCTATGGGATATACTTGCCAAGAACAATAAAAAAAGACATAAAAAAAACTGCATAACATTATGCAGTTTTTTCATTCTTTGCTAAAGTACGAATTTCTTTTGCAGAAAGTCTAACTTTTGTACCATCTTCAAGTCTATAAACTTGTAAATTTAAATTTTGTCTCTTTTTAGTAGCATTTAAAGCATGAGATCTAATGTTTTTAACATTGTCTTTTCTTGTAGTAATATTAACTGCCATACTATCCCTCCTTCGGTATTTGTTCACTGCTTTATAACTTTAACATAAAAACCTTAGAAAGTCAATGAAAAGAATAGCTTTTCTTAGGATAAAGACCTATACAGTGTCTTTATTTTTATGATAAAATAAGTAAGAAGGAGGGATGAAGATGTACATACCATTATGGAATAAAAGTAACTATACTTTATTATCGAGTTTATTAAAAATAGATGACATCATTTTGTATGCAGAAAAACAAAAACTCCCTTCTATTTCCATTACAGATACCAGTATGTTTGGTACAATGGAATTTATTAAAAAATGTGAGAAAAAGGGAATAAAACCTGTTATTGGATTAGAAGTATTATTAGAAGAAGAAAAGATAATACTATTTGCAAAAGACTATACAGGATATCAATCTTTGATCAAATTATCGACAATTCAAAATGAAAGAAAAGTAACAAGAGAAGACATTCAAAAATATAACAAACAAGTACTAGGAGTTCTTCCATTTAGTAGTAAAAATAGTTGGAATTCCTATGAAAAGATTCTAGAAGATCTTTATCTAGGTTATCAGAATAAAGGAGAAGAAAAAGAGGCTTTGATTCTGACTAAGAATGTTGTGTTCTTTCCAGAAAACTTATATTCCAAAACAGAAGATCAAAGTATTTTACCATTTCTATATCGAATTAGAGATGGAAAGACTGTTCTAGAAGAGATGGATTATGATATCCAAAATCATGAATTAGAAAAGAATAATGTAGAAGAATTATCAAGTAATAGTGGAATTATCAATACCCTAAATATTGTAGAAAAATGTTATTTAGAGTTTCCTCCTGCTAAGAATCTTCTTCCTATTTATCCTTGTGAAGATCCAGAAAAATATTTATTTGAATTATGCAAAGCAGGATTAAAGAAGAGATTAGATGGAAATATTCCAGAAGAATATAAAGAACGATTAGTTTATGAATTAAAAGTCATTAATGATATGGGATTCCCTAATTATTTCTTAATTGTATATGACTTTATAAAGTTTGCGAAAAAGAATAAAATCCTAGTAGGCCCTGGTAGGGGAAGTGCTGCCGGATCACTAGTTGCATACTCGTTAGGAATCACAGATATTGATCCTTTAAAATATAATTTATTATTTGAAAGATTCTTAAATCCAGAAAGAAAGACAATGCCGGATATTGATACAGACTTTCCAGATGATAAAAGAGAAGCAGTCATTAACTATGTCAAAGACAAATATGGAGAAAAAAGAGTAGCTGGAATTATTACGTTTGGTACCATGGCAGCAAAACAAGTCATTCGAGACGTATCAAGAGTATTAAATATTCCCCTATATAAAGTAGATTCTCTTTGTAAATTTATTCCACCAGCATCTCATGATTCTCTAAAAGAAATCTATGAGAAGAATCAAACATTCCATACGAGAGTAGAAAGTGATACTCTTCTATCAGACATGTTTAAAATAGCTGTTAAACTAGAAGGATTCCCAAGACATACTTCTCAGCATGCAGCTGGAATTGTCATGTCTCAAATAGATTTAGATGAAGTAATTCCTCTTGTAAAGATGGATAATATGTATCTAACAAGTTATTCGATGGAATACTTGGAAGAATTAGGACTATTAAAGATGGATTTCTTAGTCATTAAGAATCTAACATTAATTGATAATATTATGAAAGATGTAAAAGAGGTTTATGGAAAAGAAATAGATTTTTCAAAAATTCCTTTAGATGATAAAGAAACCCTAAAATTATTTGAAGAAGCAAATACTTGTGGAATCTTCCAATTTGAATCTGCTGGTATGAGAAACTTTCTTCGTAAGTTAAAACCAAATACATTTGAAGATATCTTTGCAGCGATCGCTCTCTTTAGACCAGGAGCAGCTCTTAATATTGATTCCTTTATTCGAAGAAAGCATGGAGAAGAAAAGGTAGAATACTTAGATCCTTCTCTAGAACAAATTACGAAGAATACTTATGGAATCTTAGTCTACCAAGAACAAATCATGCAGGTAGCAAATATCTATGCAGGATATACTTTAGGAGAAGCTGATATCTTAAGACGAGCTATGTCTAAGAAAAAATTAGATTTATTAAAGGCAGAAGAAGAGAAATTTATAAAGAAAAGTATCGAAAAAGGTCACAAAGAAGAACAAGCAAAAAAGATATTTGATTTAATTTTAAATTTTGCAGGATATGGATTTAATAAATCCCATTCGGTTGTATATTCGATTGTTGCCTATAAGATGGCCTATTTAAAGTGTTATTATAAAACCATTTTCTTTGCTAATTTACTAACGAATGTCATTGGTTCTGAAACCAAAACAAATGAATATATTTTAGAAGCAAAGAAAAATGGAATTGAAATCATCAAACCAACGATTAATCATAGTGAAGCAAGATATAAAGTAGAAGAAGATAAGATTATTTATCCAATTTCTAATATTAAATCCATTGGATTAGTAGTAACAGAACAAATCCAAAAAGCAAAAGAGAATGGTCCTATGGAAGACATCTATGACTGCTTTAGTAGACTCTATATCGCAGGAATTGGAAAAAAGACATTAGAAACATTAATCTATGCAGATGTCATGAAAGAATTTGGATATAATAGAAGAACACTAATCGAAAACTTAGATAGTTTATTTAACTATGCTGAATTAACAAAAGATATTGATCCATCTCTTGTCATGAAACCAGAAATTGAGAAGAAAAAAGAATATGAAACAGCCTTCTTATTAGAAAAAGAAAAAGAAGCATTTGGTTTCTACTTATCTTCTCATCCAACAACGATCTATCAAAAAGATAATCCATATTGTATTCCAATCAATGAAATAGATAAGAACTATGATAAGACAATTGATACGTTAATACTAATAGAAAAAATGAAAGAAACAACGACGAAAAAAGGAGATAAAATGGCTTTTATAACCGGTAGTGATGAAACAGGAAGTAAAGAGTTTATTGTATTCCCAAAAGTATATCAACAAGTAGATTCCCTAGAAAAAGGAATTATCATAAAAGTACGAGGAAAAGTAGAAAAACGATTAAATGAAATTCAAGTCATTGTAGAAAAAATGAAAAAACTACAAGGAGAAGAAAATGAAGAATAGAGAATATATATATCGATGGGTAGTACTAGTAATTATATTAGACCAATTAACAAAAATACTCATTCAAAAAAATCTAACTCTATATGAGGAAGTAAAAGTAATTCCTAAATTCTTTTCCCTTTACTATGTACAAAATACAGGAGCAGCATTCTCTATCTTAGAAAATGCTACCTTCCTTTTAATTATCATTAGTATTTTATTTGTCATATTAATTGATAAAACGATTCAAAAAGAAGAACAGAATTTAGATCAATTATCGATTCTAGCTTTAGGAATGATCATAGGAGGAATCTTTGGAAATTTACTGGATAGAATCTTCTATCGAGGAGTGATTGATTTCTTATCATTCTCATTTGGAAAATATCATTTTCCAGTATTTAATGTGGCAGATATTGGAATCACAATAGGAGTATTTTTACTATTATTTGATTTATGGAAAAAAAGAAATCCTAAAAAGGAGGAAACAAAATGAATTTTAAAGAGTATTATCAAGATACCAAACAAAAAATAGAAGAGAAAATGCATCAGTTTAATGAGAAACTGATCCAAGAAAAAAATCCTCTCTTAAAAGAGAATTTTGAATACTTTGAGGAATTAAATAAAGATGGAAAACTAGTAAGAGGAACACTAGTTAATTTAGGATATTATCTATTAAAAGAAGATAGAGATTATTCTCTAGATTTATCTCTTGCTTATGAAGTCTTTCAAACAGGTATCTTAGTACATGACGATATCATTGATCATGACGATAAAAGAAGAGGAAAAGATACGATTCATTATGCCAATCGAAAGAAATATGAAAAAGTTTCTTCCAATGGAGAAGAAGTGAATCACCTAGGCGATTCGATTGCGATCTGTATGGGAGATTATGGTCTATTTGAAGCGAATAAAATCATTGCAGATGCCTATCAAAAAGATCCAAATCTAGGAAAGATATTATCTTATTTTAATCAAACTGTTTTAACAACCATCAAAGGAGAATTAATCGATGTCATATTACCTTTCCAAGGAAAATATAATCTATTAGATACTAAAAAAATCGAAAAAGATATTATGGAAATCTATCGTCTAAAAACATCTCATTATACAATTATTGGTCCTATGTCAGTAGGATTATTACTAGCAGGTGCCAAAGATTCTATGCTAAAAGAGATAGAAGATTTTGGAGAAAAAGTAGGAATTGCTTTTCAAATCCAAGATGATATTTTAGGAATCTATCCAAGTGCTATGGAAAAAGATAAAGGTTCTGATATTAAAGAATTTAAACAAACAATTTTATATTCTCATATTTTAAATACAGATTATAAAGATGAATTCTTAAAAATCTATGGAAAAGAAGATTTAAAAGAGAAAGAGATTATAAGAATTCAAGAATTATTCCAAGAAGCAGGATCTTATGATTATGCCATGAATTTAATGAATAAGATGTATGATGAAGGGCTAGTTATTCTAAAGAATATTCAATGGATACCAGAAGAGAAAAAAGAGATTATTAAAGGATTTGTAGAATATTTAAGAACAAGAAATAAATAAAGTAGGGATACTATGAAATATTTAGGAAGTAAAACATTAGAAACAAAACGTTTAATCCTAAGAAAAACAGAAGAACAAGATTTAAAAGTATTATGGGAGATTCTCTTAAAAAAAGAAGTTTCTAAATATTACTTAACCAGTAAAATTAACAAGAACTGGGAAGAAGAAAAGAAATGGCAATATAAGAAGCTAGATAGAGCAGGAGATCCCCATACTTTTATATGGACTCTTGTTCGAAAAGAAGATCATAAAATATTAGGTCAAATTAGTTTCAAAGAAAAAGAAAATGAATCAAAAGACATTGGATGGTTTCTAGATATTCCTTATCAAAGACAAGGATATATGAAAGAAGCAGCAGAAGAAGTATTAAAATATATGTTTTTAGAAGCGGGAATTTCTTCTATCAATACCTCTACAGCGATTGAAAATCCATCTAGTTGGAAATTAATGGAATCCTTAGGATTTCAAGATCAAAAGAAAACAAGAAAAGAAAAATATACTCTTCTAGAAGAAGAAGTAGATTGTAAAGAGTATATTTGTACCAAAGACGATTTTTTAGAGAGAAAAGGGGAATAAACATGGATCGTTATCAATCAGCTAAAATAACAGGAATATTAGGGTTAATAGGAAATATCTTTTTATTAGTTATCAAAGCAATTGCTGGTATTATGAGTAATTCTCAATCGTTACTAGCAGATGCTTTTAATAGTGCAGGAGATATTTTCTCTTCTTTAATGACCTTTATTGGGAATAAAATCAGTTCCAAAGGAGCTGATGAAGATCATCATATGGGTCATGGAAAAGCAGAATATATCTATTCTCTTTTAATCAGTATTTCGATGTTTTTATTATCTGCTACGATGATTAAAAATGTCATAAAGAATTTAATTGAAAGAGAATACTTAGTCTATTCCCATGGATTAGTGATTGTTTGTATCATTACCATTATCGTAAAATTATCTTTATATATTTATACATCTTATCTCTATAAGAAACATCATAATATCTTGATACAAGCAAATAGTAAAGATCATAGAAATGATGTATTTATCACTTCTTTAACACTATGTTCCATTCTATTAAGTAACAAGTTTATTATTTTAGATTCCATTGCAGGTATCTTAATTTCTATTTGGATTATGATAACGGCCATCAAACTATTCATAGAAAGTTATGATGTTTTAATGGATAAAAGTATGGATCAAGCAACCAAAGACAAAGTATTAACGATTATTGATAAACACAAAGAAGTATTAAGAATCAATCATTTTAATGCAACCCCAGTAGGGTATAAATACCAAATATCTTTCACAATTTTTGTAGATGGAAATCTATCTACCTTTGAAAGTCATGATATTGCGAATAGCTTGGAAAGAGAAATTGAAAAGGAAATTCCAGAGATCTATTTGAGTATTATTCATGTGAATCCTGTCGATGTAGATACAGAAAAACTTGAAAAATAAGCAAAAATGTGGTATAATGTGTACACATTGAGAGGGGGTTGGGTATATGCAAAAATTTAGGAATTCTATGCAGTTCGCATCTTTTATGAAAAAGGAAGCATCTCGTTTAGGAATCAGTCTACGAAATGCATATACAACCTATATATCGAGAGTTTTTCTCGAAAAATTATCGAAATATAACAATGGATTAATTCTTGTGAAAGGTAGTGCGGCAGAGACATCCTATCTAGGAGAATTAGTTCGTGGTATTACAGATGTCGATTTAGCTTTACTAGGTCCGATTGAATTTAATACTGGTTTATTATCTTCCTTTGTGAATGATGAAACAATATCAGATTTTCATTTTAAAATGGTAAGAGAACCCAAAGTAACTTCAACCGGTATTTATAAAATGTCTTTTGAAGCACAATTTGATAAGACAAGACAACCATTAGGAGTCGATCTACAAGAAAACTACAATCGATTAATTGAAAAACAAGTACGTATGATGCCCGCTATCTTTGAAGGAGATCATGAATTCCCTGTAGTAGTTCCTTCTTTTGAAGAATACTTGGCAGAAAAATTATGTATTATCGCAGAAAGTAATAAAACAGATGTCTTAAATACAAGAGTAAAAGACTTCTATGATATCTATCGTCTTCATGGTGGAAAGTATAATCCAGAGAAATTAACAAAATACTTTGGACAAATGTTAAAACTAAGAGGAAAAATTGATATCAAAGATGCTTCTACAATATACTTAGATAAAGACTTTGTAGAAAAACATAAAGATCTATGGGAAAAAGCAAAAGATAGATTTGATTTCTTAGATGATGGAATCGATCTATATGGAGCTGTATACTATACAAGAGGAATTTTAAGAGAAGAATTACACAAAAATGGTTCAGAAATGCCTCATTATATGGTACCTAGACAATATCATAAATAACATCTCATATGAGATGTTTTTTTATGTCAAGTACTTTGAAATTACCTTGATTTCATTGCAGAAACCTTCTATTTTTCATATAATTAAGATAATAGGTGATACTATGAAAAGAAAGCATAGACATCATTTTAGCCGTAAAAAGAAATTCATTTTAGGATTCCTTGTTTTTGTGTTGTCTTTAGGACTAGGCTTTTCTGTATTTAGTACCAATATCGGTGTTTTAGCAAGTATTGGAATCACTCGCTATAAAGAACCGATTATTTTGGAAACATCAGGAGCTGATTTGGAACGTTTTCGTAGTTATACTTATAGAGATAAAATTAAAACTATTAATCTAGATGATGAAATTAATCCTCCAGCAAATTATATTGAAAGTTGGGATATAGGAGTAGCACAAAATGGAAATGTAATGGCTTATCTGACAACCAATCAAGATAATAGTTCCTATTATGACTTATACATCCAAGGAGATGGACATTTATATGCCAACGAAAATAGTCAGTATCTGTTTGCCTATTTAAAAGGTGTTGATGTTATTAATGGAATAGATAAATTGGATGTATCTAGAGTTACGAATATGAGTTATATGTTCGCTGATGTTGGTTATAATAGTAATGTTTTTACATTAGATCTAGGAAATAATTTTGATACCAGCAATGTTACAGATATGTCATATATGTTTTATCGGACAGGTGATAACTGTACAGTGTTTACCCTAGATTTAGGAGATAACTTTGATACGAGTAATGTCACGAATATGATGTCTATGTTTTATTTAACTGGTTATAAAAGCACAGTCTTTACCTTGGATTTAGGAAATAAGTTTGATACCAGTAATGTAACTAGTATGCAAGCAATGTTTTATAATATGGGAGTAAAAAGTACCATATTTACATTAAATCTTGGAGATAAGTTTGACACGAGTAATGTAACGACCATGAGATATATGTTTTATGATATAGGTGGTGAAGGTGCAACATTTTCTTTAGATTTAGGAGACAAATTTGATACAAGCAATGTAACCAATATGCAAAGTATGTTTTTTCAAACC
>JAGCSA010000038.1 GCA_017964405.1 Bacilli bacterium | reverse complement strand
CTCCTTATATATCAGAATTTGAAAAAGAACAAAATAAACAAAAAGCCATCAAAGAATTTGAAATCATGAATGGTCATCAGAAAGAAAAAGCATTAGATATTGAAGAATTAAAGAAAAATCTAGCCTCCTTAGAATATGGTGGTTATGGGGAAGAGATGATTAATCAATTCGCAAGAAGAGCAGAAACTATGATATCGGATGGTAAAAGAATCATGAAGCCAGAAGAAGAAGTCAGAAAAGAAATCAACATGGCTTATCAAAAATTAATGGACCATTACAATGAAAAATTAACAGAATTAAAAGCAAAAGAAGAAGAAATTGATCGTAGTCCATTAACTGAGGCAGAAAAAGAACAAAAGAAAGAAAAAGCCTATGATGATTTCCATGATGAAATGGGTCTACCAATTGATTATGAAGAGAGAATCAATAAGATGGCAGAAGAATTACAATCCCTAGATCGTGGTGGTTATGGAGAATTAAAGATCAGTGAATTCAAAGTTAATGCCTTTGAACGATTAGAAAGAGCATCCACCAGAGTAGAAATAAGAGATGCCCTACAAGAAGTAAGAGATGTAGAAGAACACATGATTGTGACTTATAAAGAAGCCCTTCGAAGATTAGTAGATGCGATAGAAAGAACCAATCATGACAGACATCTTTCGGAAAAAGAAAAAGAAAGAGCCATCGAAGAATATAGTAGAGACTTTAAGTTCAATATGGGATACCGTATGAACTTTGAAAAGTATATTGAAAATCGAGCAGAAGAGTTAGCAACATTAGAAGGAGGAGGCTATGGCCAAGAAGCAGTAGAAGCCTTCAAGAAAGAAGCAACTTCTTATGCAGAAACCCTTCCAACAGAGAAAGATAAATATGAAACGATTCGTCAAAGATTTAGTGCACTCAAAAGACAATATAATCGGAATTATAAAACATTCCAAGAGTGGAAGAGAATGCAACTAGAAAAAACAGCAGAAAATGAAAGAGAAACAATGGAAAAAGACTTAAATGTAAAAATGGCTTATATGTTATCTCTTTCCCCTCAAGCACTATATGATTACTATATGGAAGATGATCGAAAGAAGAAAGAACAAACAGAGAAACATAACTTTGCTGTTGCTTTCCGTTATCTAGCGAGACAAGAAGCTAGACATCAAAATGATGAAACCATCTATCAAAGAAGAATGATGGAGTTCACACAAGGAATGAATCCGTATACAGAAGCAGAAATAGAAGATGCTACGAAGGAATTAGAAATTCTATCTCTTACCAGAGAAGATATCAAAGAAGAAGATAGAATTATCAGTTTAATGGAATATATTGATAGTACTCTTCTAAGACAAATCATGTATGCAGAAGCAAGTTTAATGAAACATCGTCAAATATAAAAAGACTGTGAAAACAGTCTTTTTTCATGGAAACACATCATGATGGATAAAATAGAACTTTATTCATCCTCGAATTTTTGATATAATGATGGTGGTGATTTCGATGGAAGAATTATTTCAAAAATTAAAGATTAAACCAAAGAATAAAGAAATCTATAAAACAGCATTCTCTCATAGTTCTTATGTGAATGAACATAAAGTAAAGAGTAATTATGAGAGATTAGAATTCTTAGGAGATGCCGTTCTAGACTTAGTCATGGCAGATTATTTATATACCCATCATAAAGATAGTGAAGGGGAAATGACCAAAGTAAGAGCTACCTATGTCTGTGAGAATGCCAATTTCAGTTATGCAACAGATTTAGGTCTTCAAAAGTATATCTTAGTAGGGCAAGGAGAAAAGAAAGATGGAGAATCTCCTAAAAAGGCAATTGTTGCCGATATCTTTGAAGCCTTAATGGGAGCCATCTATATTGATTTAGGATATGCAACGGTAAGAAATGTAATATTAAGAATTATTGTTCCTTATATGGAAAATCCGAATATTACCTTCTTCAGTGATTATAAGAGTAGCTTACAAGAATTTGTACAAACAGAACAAAAATCACTAGAATATGTCATTGTAAATGAAGAAGGACCTGCTCATAACAAAACATTTACTATGAATGTGGTAATTGATGACATCGTTTATGGAACAGGAGTAGGATCTTCTAAAAAAGAAGCAGAACAAGAAGCTGCAAAATATGCATTAGAAAAATTGGCTATCAAAAGATAGTCTTTTTTATGAGAAATCTTTCTTTTTTGAAGATTGTTTGGTATAATGATACTGCTGTTTGTTCTTAGATAAAAAAGAAAGGAAGGAATTATGAGTAAAATTAAAATATTTGCTTTAGGCGGATTAAACGAAAATGGAAAAAACATGTATGTTGTAAACGTAGATGAAGATATATTCGTATTTGATGCCGGTCTAAAGTATGATAATGATATTAACTTAGGAATTGATTATATTATTCCTAATATTGATTATTTAGTTGCGAATCGGGAAAAAATTAAAGGAATCTTTTTAACACATGGACATGATGGAAATATGGGAGGAATTGCAGACGTATTAGATACTCTTCCAGATGTTCCTGTCTATGGTACCAAATTAACATTAAAAATAGCAAAAAAAGATATAGAACCTGAAATAGCAGATCAAGTAAAATTAATAGAAATTAAACCACATACCAAGATAGAATTTGGTAAGAATGCTATTTTTCCAATTAGTGTAACCCATTCGATTCCAGAAGCAGTATGCTATGTTTTATATACACCAGATGGAGCGATTGTCTATACAGGAGACTTTGTATTTGACTCTACGATGATGGGTTCTTATAAAACAGATATTGGAAAACTAGCTTATGTAGGAAAACAAGGAGTTTTATGCTTATTATGTGAATCATTCTATGCCGATAAAGCAGGACATACTTCTCCCAATAATAGAGTAAGAGGATTTATTAGAGATGTCCTTGCCAAAACCGATAATAGAATTATTGCCACGATTTTCCCAGCTCACTATTATCGTATTCAAGAAATCTTTGATGAAGTATCAAAAACCCATCGAAAGATTGTCATTATGGGAAAACCACTACAAGAGATGATTCGAAGTGCCATCGATGATGGATATTTAACAATTGACCGAGATCGAATTGGAACACTTGCAGATATTGAGAATAAGAATTCGATTGTCTTTATCTCCGATGAAAAAGAAAAACCATTTGCCAATCTAGAAAGAATCTTAAAAGGATTTGATAAGTATATTGAAATTCATGAAAATGATACGATTTTTATTACAGAACCAAGTTATGCTGGAATTGAAAAAAGAACCGCTGTCATTATGGATGAAATTGCTATGTTAGGAGCAGATGCAATCTCTCTATCAAGTAAGAAACATTTGCTACACCATGCATCAAGAGAAGATTTAATGTTGATGATCGATTTAATGAATCCAAAATATTTCTTCCCAGTAAAAGGAGAATACAGGAATCAATATACCAATGGAGAAATTGCAGAAGAATTAGGAATTCCAAAAGAAAATATCATTTTAAAATTAAATGGAGATGTCTTTGAAATGGTAGATGGAGAAAATACCAATTCAACAGAACATATCGAAGTAGATGAAATTTTAATTGATGGAAAAAGTCAAAATGATATAGGAAATTTAGTATTAAAAGATAGAGAAATGTTAGGAGAAAATGGTATTGTCATCATTAGTTGCACCTTAGATAAAGAAACCAAAGAAATTCTAGGAGGACCAGAAATCCTAACACGTGGATTTATCTATGTAAAAGAAAGCCAAGATCTACTAGAAGAAACAAAGAGAATATCGAAAGATGTCATTTTAAACAGTATAGAACAAAACGGCAAAAGAGTAGATTATGCAGCTATCAAAAATGATGTAAGAGATGTTCTTGGTAAATTTTTTTATCAAGAAACAGAATCCAAACCAATGATTATAACAGTTGTTCAAGAGATATAAAAAGAGGTGAAAATATGACTACCACAAGAGATTTAGCAAAAGTATTGATTCCTTGTGGAATCGTAGTAATTCTTCTGATTATTTTCATCGTTGCCATTTATTTCCCACCTAGTGGAAAAATGACCTGTACGATGAAGAGTGCACCAGGAGATCCAGAAGCAAATTATACGTATGTGATTCAATTTCGTTTTTGGAGAGTCAATGCGTTAGAATTAACACAGACGATTACCTCTAAAAATCAAGTTCTTTTAACATTATTTCAAAAAGAAGAAGAAACCATTTTGAAAGAAAATCAAGGAAAAAAGTATTATTCTTCTACCGTAACGCTAAAAGACAAGACTCTTACAACCAAAACAACCATTCGTTATGACAAAATGACTGCGAAAGAAGTTCGACTAGACGATGGTTCGAAAACAACTCCTAAAAAGATCAAAATAGGAGAATTAAAAAAAATATATGAAAACAATGGAGCAGTATGTAAATACAGATAGCTCCTTCTTTGTATCCGTAGCTCAGTAGGATAGAGCAATCGCCTCCTAAGCGGTAGGTCACGAGTTCGATTCTCGTCGGGTACACCAGAGAGTAAAAAAGATTAGATTTTCTAATCTTTTTTTGTGTAAAGTAATCATATTTTATCAAGAAACGGATTATTTTTTATGATATATTTATATTATAGAGGAGATGTTTATGATGAACTTAAATGAGAATACTCCTAAAAAGAAAAAGAGTCATAAAGCTTTTTGGGTGATTGTATGTGTATTAGTGACATTAATCGTACTATGTATGGTGAGTGGTCCGGATACTCCCATGTATCGTTTTGCCTATAACACATTCTTTAAACAGAAAAATAGTGGTGTGATAGTAGGCTCTGAAGAAAGTGGGGGAACAGACTCTAAAACAATCGCAGAAATCATAAATAAAGGGAAAGAAGCTCAAAAAATAAAAGAAGAAGCGAAAAAGAAAGCCGATGCAAGAATTGCGAAAGATGAAAATGGATATACTCCTAGTGATTATCGGACAGCTGTTAATAAGTCTGCTTATGCTTTTTATCACCGAAACATATGGTTGCAGTATTCCAATCGAAAAATGATGCATGCTTCTCCTGAAAATGCAACAGCAGGACATACTGTATATAGTTCCTGTACGACTTTTGCAAACCAAGTTTATTACGACGTATTTGGAATTGAATTACCATCGGATGGTACGAAATTAAATGAAATGGCTAAGATGGTATGGAATAAAAAGAAAGAATTAAATGTTTATACAGAAACAAAAGACGGTCCGATTGGAAAATATGTCGTTCGTTATTATGAAAAAGATGAATTTGAAAATACAGATGTCAATACAATTGCCAAACAAATCGCTCCTTATTTAAAAAAGGGAGATGTTTATAATTATCATAAAGCAGGAGATAATTTCTCTCATACCATGATTGTAACAGGAATTGAAAAAGGAGATGTTCCGATTATTCATTTAATTGAATCCAATGGAGCAGATTATAACTATGATTCCATGGAAGACAATTATGAATCTTCTAATAACGGTACCATTGGTACGATAAGAACACTTACTTTTAATGAACGATTTGATCCCAATAGTTTTGAGAATATAACATTTGTAAGATATGTAACAGATGATTTTTCCTATCTTTATTATGATGAAATCAATCAAAAAGTAGAGAAGAAAAAATTATCATTATCAGCGAGTGGTTTAGGAAGACTAAGAGCTCAAGATATTTATATTGAAAAGAATGCTTCTGCCTTAACGAATTCGAATATTCCAGCATCCAATATGGATGGAGTGGATAATTCAATTGTAGTCTTTAAGATTCGTTTAGTAAGAAGAGCAGACATCAATTATAAGAATGTGACAGTATCAGAACATATTGATAAGAATGCAACCGTAATCAAAGCAGAATGTTTGGAAAATTGTGGAGCATTAGACAATGGATTAAATGCTTATCCAATATCCGATGATGGTAAAAATGTTCAGTGGATTTTTGATATGAATAAAGATGCTGCCGATACGATTCTTTTAAGTTATACCATCAAAGTAACAGGACCAATTGGTAGTGATATTGTATCAACAGGAGATGTAAATGGTATTCGAAATGCCACCTATGTTTATCATGTAAGGAGACAATTAACTCCAACAGAAAAAGGAAAACTAATTAATCGCTATAATGAAGAAAAGAATTTACCAAATACTTCGATGACAGAGTTAATTAAAAAGGTATATGCAAGTAGTGGTGCCAATTTAAATCTATCTTATTTAAACAATTTAAGTGTATTTAGTGTTTTAGAAAATGATAAGACAAAAGTGCAAATCAATGGAAATGGTAAACGAATAGATGCGACAACGAAAATCAATAATTCTCAAATTCAAGCCGTTACCTTAAATAATTTCTATGGACTTCGTGTCTGTAGCAAAGGACATCAGGATGGTGGAGCATCACATACAGATCCAAATGGGAAAGAATATAAAAGGGTATTTGAAGGAACCATATGGAATCAAGATTCTACTCCGACAGAAGAATTCCAAGAAAGAGCACGTGAAATTAAATTAGATCAATTACAAGTAGGAGATTTAATCTATCGTTATACGGAATATGATGGTCAAAAGATGAAAAATAAAATTTATCTATATTTAGGAAATAATACGTATTGTGGAAGTACAAAATGTAAAGGATTTGCAACGATTGAAAATGGAAAAATAGTAGAAGTAACAGGTGCTGATGCTGGAAAATTAGTAAGAGATATTGTCTATGATTATTATATAGTGATGAGACCAGCACTTGTAAGAAATTAAAAGAGAATCTTGATTCTCTTTTTTCGTTGTATTTCCGATTTTCAAGTTGTATAATTAAACTAGGTGAGTGTATGAAAAAAAGGAAAAATACCCTAAAATTCATCATAATCATTTTAGTATTATCACTAGGATTAGGATATGCTTTTTTAACAACTACTCTTCAAATTGAAGGAGTAACAGATATTGATGCCAATACCTGGAATGTCTACTGGGATAATGTACAAGTAAAGAGTGGATCTGTTACAGCAACAACACCCACCATAGATTCTAGTAAAACAACGGTTAGTTTTAATGTACATCTATCAGAACCAGGAGACTATTATGAATTTACGGTAGATGCCATCAATGACGGATCAATTGATGCGATGATTGAAACCATTACAAAAACCATTAATAATAGTACAACTGTTCCCAATTATTTAAACTATACAGTAACCTATGACGATGATGTTGAAATTGAAAATAATCATATTTTAGAAGCAGGTAAAAAAGAAATCTATAAAATAAGAGTAGAATATAGAACAGATATCAATCCAAGTGATTTACCAAGTGCGGCAGCATCTTTGCCTCTAACATTTGGATTAACGTATGTACAGGCAACGACAGATGCAGAGGAAGTAGAACATACACTAGCTTATACAGTAAATATTTTTGATACGAGTGCTCCTGATTATAATATGGTACTTCTAGAACAAGCAATTCCAAGTTTCATAACAAAATATAGAAGTGGGGATGAAGCAGTCGCAGCACTAAGAACAGCATCCGGTAGCAACAACATTCAATTCTCTTTGAAACATAGAATCAATAATGGCAGGGTAGCAGAAAGTTATGTGGAATTTATCGTAACACCTGAAATGGTAAGTGCCCATCCAGAAATGACAGCAGGAACCTATACGATAAGAGGATCAGGAGCAACCTATAATACATCTACAGATTCTTTTAATGATGACAGTCCATATTATCTAAACAACAAAGCAGTCTTATTGAGTGCTTTTGGAGCAGAAAATTGTACGGATACATCTTCTGGTTTCTATTGTGGTATCAATATTCTTCGTTCCGAAATTAAGATGAATGGACATGTTTATGTATGTGATGGTAGTTGGCACTGCTCTGTCTTTGCTGGTGGAGGATCTGTCTGCGATATAGAATAAAAAGGAATAAAAAAAAAGAACACTCAGTGTTCTTTTTATTTAAACTCACAAGTATATCCATCTTTTTCAAATTGTTTCATTGCTTTTTTATAAGACTCTTCTGTTGTATTTTTACTTTCTGTAACAATCGTTACTTTCTTACCATCTCTTGTAACAGTCTGACCTGAAGATTCTGCTGTTTTTTGAACAGTATTTTCTTCTTTGATTGCTTCTTCTTCTGTATCATAAGTTACTTCACTGATAACTTTAACCGATTCAGCAGACCAAGTAATATCAGAAAGAAAGGTTCCATCATCTTGTACACAATGGAATGATTTGCTTTGATCAACAGAACATGCTGTAAACAAGAAAGGAATTAGGAATAAGAATCCAATCTTTTTCATTTAAATCCTCCTCATATTCTATCATTACTGTATCAAAAAAGAAAATAATAGTCAATGAAATGTTTGTAGAGGAATCGATTCTATGATAAGATGAAACTATAGGAGGACCTTTATGAAAATACTAAAAAATAGAATGAAAAACAAACTAAATATTCGTACAGAAAAAGACTTTCCCAAGAAAGGAATAGAGTTTATTGATATTACCCCTTTATTCCTTCAAAAAGAAACTTTAAAAGAAATGCAAGATTTATTTAAAAAAGAGATAAAAAAACAAGAAGTAGATTATATTGTAGGACCAGAAGCAAGAGGATTTCTACTAGGATCCATGTTAGCAACGGCTCTAGGTGTTGGATTTATTCCTGTTCGTAAGAAAGGAAAACTTCCCCCAACAACGGTTGCTGCCACAGCAAACTATACAAAAGAATATGGGGATGATGTATTAGAATTACCAAAATTAGTAAAAGGAAGTTATAAGAACAAAAAATTCTATCTAGTAGATGATATTTATGCAACAGGAAATACCATGACTGCGATTAAGAATTGTATTGAAGAACAAGGTGGTAAAGTAGTAGGAGAAGGAGTCATTATTAATATTCAAGAATTAAATGAGAAAAAAGACTTGTTCTCTTTAATCGATATTAATGAAGAATAAACAGGGAAACCTGTTTTTTGATTGAATGAAAGAATTCTCTATGATATACTCATAATAGAAGAATAGAGGAGTTTATATGAAAAAAGGATTAAAATATATATTCATGTTATTGATATTAGGGATTCCTTTTCAAGTAAAAGCAAGTGTAAGTTTATCACAAGATGGATTTACGGTATGGGAAACAGATTCTAAGAATCTCTATATTGCATCCGGAAAACAATATGTACTAGATATTGAAGCAAGTGGTACGAAAATTACCTGGGAAGATCAAGTCTTAACCGATGAGAAACCTTCCAAGATTGTAGTAAATCTTTCGACTTCTAGTAATATTAGTTGTAATCTAGCAGCTACCGGATCTGATTATACCCTAAATAGTAATACCTTTAATTTAAGTAATCTAGATTTTAATTCTGGAAAGATTGGAACAATTACTTGTAATATTCCAACAACCGATACTATCATCCAAGCATCCTCTGCTAGTTATATTAATATCGATATTGCCTATGCAGAAAAAGACTATGTACAAGATACACCAGAGACCAATGGAAGTGCTCACTACAAATACAAAGTGGGTGTCATCAATCAATCCTATATTAATTCTTTAAAAACAGATTCTTCTATTACATCCGTTACCTTTGATGGTACCCCATTACAAGAAATGAGAACCTTAGATACCAATAAAGGAAGTACCAAATTAAATATCAATACTTCTCATAATAAGAATAAGATTGTAGTCAATGTAATCGATAAGGATGAGAATTTAATCTCTTCCAATGAATGGAAAGCCTCTGAACAAACCATTTCTCTAACCTATGGAACGAATTATATTGAATTAAATGAATATCCAGAAAACTATGTAGTATTACATGATTTGATTTGGGGAGAAGATACAGAGGAATATGGATTTACAGACGGATCCTTCAATATGATGTCTTCGAGTAAATATTATCTATTAAATCGTCAAGATACAAGAAGTAAGGATAATACCCTAAAGAGTTTAAAGTTATCTGATGTAGCCATTACCTTTAAAAAAGATCAAAAAACGTATACTGCAAAAGTACCTTATAAAGTATCTTCTACAACCATAAGTGCAACAACTTCTGATAAAAATGCATCCTTTGTAGAAGGATATGGAAATAGAACCGTAAAACTTAATCCAGGAGAAAACGAAGTACTCATCAAAGTAAAAGCACAAAATGGAGCAGAAGCTACTTATACAGTGAAAATAACAAGAGAAGAAAACAATGATGCTACGTTAAAAATATTAAGTATCAATGGAAATGAAATTGCTTTAAAAAAAGATGTCTACAAGTATTCAACAGTAGTCAATAATAAACAAGCAAAAGTAGATATTAAAGCAACTCCGAATGATGAAAAAGCAAAAATCACAGTAGATGGCCCAAAAGAACTAAAAGAAGGAAAAAATAAAATTACAATTACGGTAGAAGCAGCCGATGGAACAAAGTTAATCTATACATTAGAAGTCAAAAGAGATGGAGAAATCTCTACCAATGCAAAAATTAAAAAGATAGAGATAGAGGGATATGATTTGTATTTCTCTCCTGAACAATTTTCATATCGATTAAAAGTAAATAAGAATACAAAAGAATTAGAGATGAAAATAACTCCTGATTATGCAAAAACAAAATATACAGTAGAAGGGAATAAAAAATTAAAAGATGGATCCATCATCAAAGTAAAAACAACAGCAGAAGATGGAAAAACAACAAGGACTTATACGATTGAAATTGAGAAAGAATCATCTCCTTTTATTTCTATATTAATCACAATCGGAATTATATCTGTATTATTAGGATTAGGGGTCTTCTTCTTTATGAAAAAAGGTAAGAAAGAAACAGAACCAAAACCAGTAGAGGAGAAAACAAAAGAAGAGCCACCAAAAGAAGTATCAGTAGAGGAAACACCTAAGAAAGAAGAGCCAGTAGAAGAAGAGGTCACAGAAGAAATAAAAGAAGAATCTCCAATAGAAGAGAAACCTCCTATAGAGGAAGAAACGGTTCCAGAAACAGAACCAGAGACAGAACAGATTCCATCAACTCCAGAGCCAGAGGAAATAGAAGAAAAAGAACCCGAAATAAAAGAGTGGTAAAAGAACAGATTTCTGTTCTTTTTGTTTTTCTTGTGGAAAAAACAAAAAACTTTACATTCTTTTCGTAAAGCTTATTCAAAAAAGAGTCTAGAAAAACAAAAGAAATAAAATGAGAAAAGATAAGTATATCAATACTTTTAGAATTTTATTCTAAAACCTGTGGAAAAAAATATGTAAAATCTCTGTATGATTGATAGAAATTCCTTTGAAAGTATTTTTGAAAATGATAAAATCATAATAGAGAGTAGGTTGATGATATGAATCATATCATGTTTGGACAACTTAATCGCTTTATTTTATAAGAACGACGCTACCAGTGCCGTTTTTTTAGGGAGGAAAATATGGCCAGAAGTGATGATTTGAAGAAATTCAGGGAAACAAGTTTTATCACATACTTAGAAAACAATGGAATATCTTTTGATTCGGAAATTGCCAAAGGGGAAAAGGTTAAATTATGTTCTTCAGATGATTTTACCAGTGTAGTACAAGAATTTGAGGAGAAATATACAGATGAGAAAGCACCTGTCATGATAGGACATGTAGGTGGTTTTTATGTTACTGCTTCCTTAGCAGGTTTATCAGAACATATTTCGACAACAAAACCATATATCTTATTCTTTGATCGAAAAGATGCAAATGTACAAAATGCAATCTATAATACCTTATTAATGAAAGCATGTACTTCCAAAGAACAATATATTTGTAGATTATTTGGATTATCTTCTGTCGATATGGTAAAAGCATTAAAACCATCTTTATATGGTGACTTTATAGAAGCAACTGTATTTGATCCAGAAGAATTACAATTTACTAGTAAGAAAGATAGAAAAGATATCTTAAAAGCTAGATATGCAGAAAACCAAGAAGAAATAGATAAAAAGATTAAAGAGACATTTGTCAATCATGTATTAATTAATCAATTATTAGCAACGGAATTCAGTTTATCGAAAATAGAAAAATATGCAAAAGCAAAGAAGTATGATTCACAGAATCATTATGAACATTTATTAAAATATACAAGAAACAAACTTCCTAAAGCAGAGTTTGAAGCTTTCAAAAAAATAGCAGGTCATATGACAGATTATCTAGCAAGAGGAGATAATTATAAAGACCTTGTAAAATATTTATGTGCAGATATCAGAAAGAATGGAGAACAACACATCCTAGCAAACGATGATATCTTTGAAGGATACCAAAGATTATTTAATGGAAGAGGTAGCTATGTTAAATTTGTTACAGGAGTAGATATCAGTACCCAAAAGGGAGTTCAAAAACTAGAAGATATATTAAGAAGAGATGGATTGATCAGTGAGTCTAAAAAGGAAAATGCATTTGATATTGATTTAGCATTTATTCCTCATATGAATCAATTAAAAGAAGCATATCCTTTATTAAAGAAACATGTACAAGACTATATCATGTTATATAAAGATGAATCGAAAAAGAATAATTATTTTGTAACGAATAGTACTGCTACGTTAGATGAAAAAACATTAGATAGTATTGGAGCAACTTTCATTAAAAAAGAAAGATCCAATAGAAGAGAATTAAAACATCTTTCTCCAATAGAAGAGAGAGATGGATATCCTCTATTAATGTTTATGGCAGGATCTAACTTTGGAAATATTTATCATAGTGAAGTAGATACCAATAATATGATTGATATGGCAATAGCCAATAAAGCAGATACTGTCTATATTCAAGGACTAATTTATTCGACATATTATCATAATCAAACTTCTCGTAGATTATTAACAGATCCAACCTATGAAACACTAGATTCCAGATTACAAGCAGCACAAAAAGTAATAAAAAAACTAAACAAAGCAGGAATCAAAGTTGTATATCAAATGGGAGATGAAGAATATAATCTATACCAAGATTTATTTAGAATCTATGTAAGAGAACAAGGAGTAAAAGGAAATAACTTCTTAAAAAGAGAAGATTTAAAATCTAAATTCGATTGGGTAAGACCAATTATTATTCAAGAATTAATTCCTTATATGCTTCGTAGTGGAGAAGATATTTGTAATTTATATACGGATGAAGAGACACATACAAATGTCTCAAAAGTATGCCATGCTCTAAAGAGATATAAAGAAGGATTACCATTAGGAGATATGGCAGGAGTCATTAAACCAGAATTCTTAAAGGATAGAGAGGACTTTAGAGTTGTTTATTCTACAATTGATAATTATAGTGAGAATGATCCAGCAATTGCTGTTAACTTAATTGCTTCCAATGGTAGAAGTAAGAGTAATGCAAATGTTATGAAGAACTTAAGATTATATCAATCCGATGTAATCGATAAAGCAAAATTAGTAAAAACACCACAAGGATTTGTAGATAGTAAAAAACCATTTATGTCTATTGCTTATGAAGGAGACGAATTCACGATGAATGTTCCTCCTATGATTAACGATAGTTACTATATGGAAAATCCAGATTTACTAGCCGGTATCAAAGAACATGTATTAGGAGATCCTACTTATAAACGTGTTACACAAGTATCAGCCAAACCAAATTATCCAGGAGGTTGGATGATTTCAGGAGATATCAGAGAACGAATGATGATTGTTCCATACTACAAACGTGTAAAAGAAGTAATGGATCATGTTCAAAAAACAGGAAAAGGATTGGAACAAAAAACAATTGGTGTTATTAATGACTGGCATATTGGATCCAATACAGAACGTCCAGATTTAGATGTAAAATTCTTAGATTACTTGTTCTATCATTGTAATCCATCTGGATTAATTATTAATGGAGATGCCCAACAAGGATATAACTATGGACTATATCCAGTAGAATCCAGACATACAGGAGCAACCTCTATGACTCAACAAATGATTAGTTTTACGAAACTACTAAGACCATTCATGAGAGATGGATTTGGAGTCATTCAAGGTGGTTTTGAAAAAGAAACGAACGAGGTACGAATTGATCCCAATACATCGAAAAAGATTATGGATCATTTGATAAATATTGGATTAATAGAAGAAAAAAAGGGAGTATTTGAAAATATTTCTCGTATTAAAAGAGGAATTGATTATCAAACAGTAGATTTAAAACTTCCAAGATGTTTAAAACCTTATGAAAAAGATATCCGTGAAAAACTATCAAAAATAGTCAATCTAGAATTTGCAGATATCGAAGAAGGAAATCATGAGAAGAATAGTGACTGGAACTATAAAGGATATAATGAATCAGAACTATTAAGACAAGAATTAGATAACCTAAAAGCCTATAGTGGAAGTGATATTGATATCACGATGCCAGAATTTATTGTCAATAGTAAAGGAGACTTTGTCTATTCAGCAAGTGGATTCAGAACGATCAATGGTTATAACAACATCTATTCTCATAGTTTTGGAAAAGGAGCAGGTTCTGCTTCCCCAACAGTTGGTATTTCCAAATGGTTACAAAAGATGTCACCAAACTTACCAAGAATTGATAAGATTAATGCAGCTCATTATCATTTATTTGAAACATCCGTTATTGATAATACATTAATTACCATAACAGGATCTGGAGTAGGACAAAGTGGTTATGAACAAAACCTAGGTTATGGAAGGCAACCAGTTTATGTCATTGAAAGATATTTACCAGATGGACGACTTACGATTGAAACAATTGGTACAGAATTCTTAGAGAATTATCAAATAGAAAATCCATATATCAGAAAGATTGGATTAAATAATTTCATTCAAGAGTGTATGACAGAAGAAGCACCAGTATTTGCCAAAGAAGAACCAAAACAAATTCAAAAAGTATATCAAAGACAATTGGTTGCGAAAAAACCCAACAAAATTATCGGACCAAATATTGATTAGAAAAACGACAAAATGTCGTTTTTTTGTTCGTTATTGTATGGAATATTGAAAAATAACCAACATCTTCCCTGAAAAAAATAGAAATTGCCTTGACTTTTCAAATACTTGTGATTATTATAGTAAGCCAAACCGAGAGATATGTTTTAAAGGAAGGGTGACGGTAATGAAAAATTCAGGGGGCAATAAAAAGAAAAAAGCCTTAGGCTCTAAGATTTTTGGATTGATCTTGGTAGCCGTTTTAATGGTGATCGCTTTTGCAATTGGTGGAAATAATTCTATCTTAACGAATTTGCAAAAAAGATTAGCCGACAATGAAGAAATAGAAGGAAAGGATAGAATATCTAATAATGATGGTACATATAAACTATCATTAAGTGTTACAGGTGATGCAGATACTAAACCAGTTATAACAACTAAAGCAAATGTTTTAGTTATTTATGACGTGTCTGGAAGTATGAGTCAACAATCATATAAGTATACATTAACAACATCTAATAGTGGTACACAAT
>JAGCSA010000004.1 GCA_017964405.1 Bacilli bacterium | reverse complement strand
TATTATAATCAAAAAGTATGAAAAAAGAAAGAATTAGTTTACATTGAAATGTGCCAAATAAAAGGGAATCCAGAGTCTTTTGATTGTTCTTATGGTATATTTATTATAAGAGAGGAGTACATTATGGGAAAGAAACTGAAGTACTTAGATAAACCATTATTATTTGTAACAGTTTTATTATTCATAATAGGTCTTATTATGGTTTTTTCAGCATCCAATGTTACAGCATATATGTCCCATGCAGTGAGTCCTTATAATTATTTCTTTAGACAAGCTGTCTTTTTAGCAGCAGGTGTGATTTTATTCTTTGTCATGATTGTATTTAATACCAATGTCTATGGAAAATCTTCTCATTTATTATTAATTGGAAATATTGCAGCTCTCGTAGCTTTATTAATCTATGGTAGTGCTAAAAATGATGCCGTATCTTGGTTTGAATTTGGACCAATTACGATACAACCATCTGAATTTATCAAAGTCATTAGTATTGTCTTTTTAGCAGAATACTATGAAGTGAATAAAGGGAAATTAAATGGTTGGTTAAAGTGTTTATTCCCAATTGGAATCTGCATTGGAATAGCAGCTTTAATCTTCATTCAACCAGACTTAGGAACAACCGTAATTTATGCTTTAACTGTTGCGATTGTCTTTTTCTCTGTTCCGATGAAAAAAGAAATTAAATTGAAAATTCTCTTCATTGGAGTAGCGATTGTTGCCCTCGGATGTATTGCAATCTTTGGAATGGGAAAGACCATCTTAAGAGAAAGACAATTAGAACGATTTGATATTGCCAATCCTTGTGACAAAATATTAAGTAATGGAAATCAAGTATGTAACTGTTATATTGCTATGAATAATGGAGGACTAACAGGAGTAGGTTTAGGAAACTCTACCCAAAAGTATTTATATCTTCCAGAACCTTATACAGACTTTATCTTTGCCATTGTTGTAGAAGAATTAGGAGTCATCACAGGAGTATTCATTATCATCATGTATATGATTATATTATATAGAATATTAGTGATTGGAAGAAGATCTCCTTCCAATAGAGGAGCAATTCTCTGCTATGGAATTGCCGTCTACATCTTTTTACATATTGTCGTTAATTTAATGGGAATCATGGGATTAATCCCATTAACAGGAGTTCCCTTACCATTTATGAGTTATGGTGGTAGTTATACCATCTGTTTAATCGCAGCTTTAACGATTGTACAAAGAGTAAGTATTGAAAATGGAATGGTAAGAGAAAAAGGAGAATAACATGCCTAGTATACGGATTCATGAAAAAGTAGGAGATATCATTGGAAAAGAAATAGGAATATCTTCTTATGATTATTATTTAGGACTACTAGCACCTGATACTCCCAATATTGATGATATCGTAAGAAAAGAAGATCGATGGATGGCTCATCAAAGAAGAAAAGATTTAGAAGAATGGAGAGAGGCTATCGACCATTTTTATCGACAAGAAAAGGATCACTATCCCAAAGACTTTATATTAGGATATTATATTCATATCTTAACAGACATCGTCTATGATGATTTCTTCTATCTAAGAGTAAGAGATACAATAGAAGAAACATATTCCAGAGAAGAATCTCATCAAATTATGAGACAAGATATGGAAAAATATACCTTTGATCATCTATCAGATATTAAAAAGATTCTACAAGAAGAAGATACATCCTATGATATTTTAAATATCGGAAAAGGAAAACTAAGAAAGTGGAAAGAGAAGAATTGTTCCTCTTGGGATGAGAAAAGAAAAAGTCAATATGTAACCGATAACATCATAGATGATTTAGCCAAAAAAGTATTAGAAGAATATCAAGAAAGAATAGGAAAATAATTCCTATTTTTATTATGATTTGAAAATTCATAAAAAATGTGGTAACATATACGCGAGAAAACGGGTGATGAGGAATGATCGAAAATATTAAAGAACTAAGAGAAACACTCATAGAAGCCATTCAAAATAGTTCAAATGTTTTCATAGTGGGACATGAGGGACCCGATATTGATTCCATAGGTTCTGCTATTGCATTATCTTATTTAGCTTCTTATCTAGGAAAAGAAGCCTATATTATTGTAGACGATGATGAATTAAAAATAGAACCTCGTCTAAAAACAGTGATTGATAAATATAAAGAAAAATATCACATTATTAAGAAAAAAGAATTTTTAGAAAAAGCTAATAAAAAATCTCTCTTAATTCTATCTGATATTAATAATACAGATCGATTATCCGTAGCAGACTCTCTAGGAAAAGTGGGTTCTATTTTTACTATTGATCATCATGGAGAAAATGAATTAACCGTTCCTGCCAACCATATATTTATTTCTTTAAATGTATCAAGTGCTTGTGAAATTATCACAAGAGTACTCATGAATGGTAAAATTCCTTATGATAAAGAAATTGCCAGTTTATTATATGCAGGAATTGCACTAGACACCAAAAACTTTGATTTGAATACCAATGGAAAAACACATGATACAGCTGAAAAGCTATTATTCAATGGTGCCAATAAAGAGTTAGCAGAAGAACTTTTAAAAGAAGAATATGATAGTTATTGTAGAGTAAAGGGCCTTGTCATTTCAGGAGCAGTATTTAAAAAATATACGGAATCTGTTTCTGCTCCTACCAATGTAGCATTTGCCCTAAATCGAGAAAGACCAAAACAAATCTATTATAAAGAAGAATTCGCAAAAGCTGCGAATGACTTAATCAATCTATCAGGAGTCAATGCTGCCTTTGCCATGGGATATGTTGAACCAGGAATTGTTCATATATCTGCCAGAAGTGGAAAAAGAGTAGATGTAGGAATCATCATGGAAAAAATGGGTGGAGGAGGAAACTCTCAACTAGCAGGAGGAAAATTCCAAACAGAAGATATTTTAGGATTAGAAAATGAATTGATGGGAAAAGTAAAATATGGAATTCGAGAAGAGGAAGAAACAATCGAATCCCCACCTCCCATGCAAAAAAGGCCTTAAAGAAAGAGAAATCTTTCTTTTTTTTTCGAATAATAAAAAGAGGAGGTGATTGTATCACATTTCAATATCGATATAGAAAGCAAATTATAGGAGGAATCCTTCTATTGCTACTCATCTTAGGAGGAATCTCTTATTATTGGTATACAAAGGAAGAGGAAGAAGAACCTGTCATAGAAAAGAAAATAGAAAAAAAGAAGGTAGAGGAAAAAGAAGAGGAAAAAGAAGAAACCATTTCGGTAGATATTAAAGGAGAAGTAAATTCTCCTGGTATTTATACCATGCCAATGGCTTCTCGTGTGATTGATGTAATTGATCGGGCAGGAGGCCTAACAGAAAATGCAGATACATCTGTCATTAATTTAAGTAAAAAATTACAAGATGAAATGGTGATTATTATCTATAGTAGAGAACAAGTCCTTCATTTTGAAGAAACAAAAAAACAAGAAGAATATCTACTAGATAAATGTAGAGAACCCGATGAAAACTCTCTCAAGAATGATGCCTGTATCGAAAATGAATCAACCAATATAACAGGAAAAATCAATATTAATACCGCTAGTAAAGAAGAATTAATGACATTACCAGGAATTGGAGAAAGTAAAGCGAAAGAAATCATTTCTTACAGAGAGACCAATGGATCCTTTCAATCCATAGAAGATATTAAAAATGTAACAGGAATAGGAGAATCTATTTTTGCTAAGATTCAGGAAGCTATTACTGTGTAAATATCTCTATTATGGAATACTTCTATTCACAATTCTTCTCTCCTTTCTAAGAATCCATCTACATACAAAATCTATTTATGATAGTCATACAAAAGAAATGATAGGAGTAATCACAAAGATACAAGAAAAAGAAAATCAAGTGACATACGAAGTAAAAGGGCAAGAAAAAGTGTTAGTAAAGATCTCCTCCCATCCTAATTATTCTTTAGGAGACAAAGTGAGAGTAAAAGGAACCTTTCAAATACCAGAAAAAAATCATACAGAATTACTGTTTGATTATCAAACATATCTGAAAAGAAAGAGAATCTTTTATATCGTAGAAGCAGATTCCATTACAAGAATCCAAAAGAATCATAATATTCTCTATCAGATCACAAATATTCTTCAAAAAAGATTGCACGAAAATCCCTATCTCAATACATTTATCTTAGGAGATAAATCCTATCTTTCAAAAGAAGCAATGAGAAGTTTTCAAGAAAATGGAATTAGTCATTTATTTGCAATTAGTGGAATGCATATTACTCTTTTTGCATCCATCCTACAAAAAATAGGAAAGAGATTTCTAAAAGAAGAAAAAAGATATCAAATGATATCTCTTATCTTATTATTCTATTTATTATTAGTAGGTTTTTCTCCCTCTATTTTAAGAGGAGTATTATTTTATATTTTATTTCAAGGAAATCAAGTATATTATTTCTACATCCAAAAAGAACATTTATTTTTATTATCATTATCGATTTCTTTACTGATCGATCCCTTTTCGATTTGGGATACTGGTTTTCAATACTCTTATCTGATTAGCTATTCTTTATTAAAAATGTCGAATCAATTGTCGTCTCCTTCCAAATTTCTCTCTTTAGGAAAAGTATCTCTTTGTTCTTTTATAACAAGTATTCCGATTACACTCTATAACTACAATCAAATGAATATCATGAGTATTTTTTATAATTGTATCTTTGTCCCTTATGTGAGTATCATTCTTTTTCCTTCTTCTTTTGTAGTAGCAATCTTTCCGTTTTTAGAACCAATTTATTTTGAATTGACGACTATACTAGAAAAAACATCTATCTTTTTATCTCATATTACATGGGGAAAAATAATCATGAAACAAATTCCAACTCCTTTTTATTTTCTTTATTTAGGAATTCTATTATTGTATCTGAATCATCCAAAGAAAATCATAATCTATTGTTTTTTCTTTTTATTAATGATGCATTGGATGATTCCCTTGATAGATTCCACGAACTATGTAGAAGCAATCGATGTAGGACAAGGAGATTCTATTTTGATTCATACAAATCATAAAAATGTATTAATGGATACAGGAGGTTCTTACCAAAAAGATGATTCATTGTTTTATAACACCATTTCTCCCTTACTTAAAAAAGAAGGAGTAGGGAGGATAGATGCATTAATCATTACGCATGGAGACTTTGATCATATGGGTGAAGCAATAAACCTTGTAAATAATTTTAAAGTAGAGAAGGTAATCTTTAATTGTGGCTCTTATAATGATTTAGAGAATGATTTAATTAAAGTTTTAGATAAAAAGAAAATACCATATTATTCATGTATTAAAGAATTAAATATAGATAACAAAAAATTATATTTTCTTCAAACTAAAGAATATGATAATGAAAATGATAATTCAAGTGTAATTTATTTAAATTTAAATAATTATAAATTTCTATTTATGGGTGATGCATCTATAACTACTGAAAATGAAATTTTAAAAAAATATAATTTATCTAATATAGATGTATTAAAAGTGGGACATCATGGATCTAGGACAAGTAGTGGTAAAGAATTTATTAATAAAATAAAACCTAAATATTCAATTATTAGTGTTGGTGCAAATAATAAGTTCAAACATCCTAATAAAGAAGCATTAGATAATCTAAGTGATTCTAAAATATATAGGACAGATTTAAATGGTAGTATTATGATTAAAATTAAAAATAATAGATTAAAAATTGAGACATGTAGTCCATAGAAAAGAGTAAAATTTATTATTAAAGCTGGTAATTGGTGTGATATAATGAAGATATAGGAGGAATCAAAAATGAATGAAATTACTTTTGAAAAGGCAAAAGAGATAGCAGATAATTGTGCTAAAGAACATGGCAAAATAGTTGCAAAAATTGAAGAAAATGATGAATACTGGAAGTTTAAAGCTGAGTTTGAAGATGGCCATCGAGATTTTGATAATGGAATAGGTAGTGTTTATATATCAAAAAAAGATGGATCAATAAGAGGATTACAACCTTGGGATATGGAATTTACACGAAAATTTGATGAAAGTTCCAAAGAAATATATAATTATTTTGATAAATAGAAATAAAAATCGAAATTATGAAGATTAAATCATCTTCTTTTTCTTTGCCTAAATCCGTATGCATAAACGTATGTCACCACATGGAGATAAAGATCATATAGGAGAAGCTATTCCCATTATTCAACATTTCAAAGTAAAAAGAATCAATTAGAAGTACAAACATAGAAAGGAGTAATGAGAGAAAAGAACAGCTAATAAAGAATGAAAAAAATGTAAAAAGACGAGAATATTCAAAGGTAATAAAGTTCGTAAAGAATCCGATTATAATTGTGTTATAATAAAGTCGGAAGTGATGATATGACAGATTACGAAGAATATGGAAGAGTTGTTTGTGCAGCATTATTGCATCATAATTGTATCTATATGGCTAAGAAAGGTCATCATGTAATCTTTCCAATGGAACCCAAAGGAGTCTTAAAATTAGCTCCTCAAGGATTTGTCACAGAAAATGGTTATTTTGTCGATCGAAAATTGGCACTTGAAATAGCAACATACTATCATCAAATTCATAAAAAACACCACCCTTTGGATCAATTAGTAAGTGAAGATTTAAAAAAAGAAAATCAAAAGGTATTACAATATAAAAAAGAGTTTACTTATCGAAGAAAAGAGGAAGATTTTTTGGAAGAAAAGCCGTAAATTCAGTAGACTTTTCAACTAAAAATAGTTAAAATAAGAGTGAAAGGCGGTAGTGAAAGATGAAAAAAATTGAAAAAGTTCCAGAAGTAGATTTAACTGCCTTAATCCATTCTTTTCAAGATGCTTGTGCAAACAAAGATTTTAAGAAATATGTAGAAGGATTAAACATCAAGGATGATGTATTAATGAAGTATACATCGAATCTAGAAGATTCTTTTTTAGAGTATCAAAATTGTAAAAATTGCAAAGGATTAAAAGAGTGTACCAATAAAGTGTTGGGATATTGTTATACACCAAATGAAAAGAAGGATATCATTACGTTCTCTTATGAAGCTTGTCCCAAATTATTAGAAGACAGAAGAGAAAATGAATATAAAGAGAATTTAGCATGTTTTGAAATCAGTCAAGATTTAAAGAATGCTTCTTTTAAAGATGTCTATAAAGATGATAAAGCACGCATTCCTATCTTAAAATATTTTAAAGAATTTATCAGTGAATATCAAAAAGGAGGAAAACCAAAAGGATTATATTTACATGGATCCTTTGGTTCTGGAAAAACCTATTTAATTGCAGCTCTCTTCAATGAGATGGCAAAGAAAGGCGTAAGAAGTATCCTAATTTACTATCCAGAATTCCTTAGAAAATTAAAAGCTTCTTTTCAAACGAATCAATATGGTGAACAGTTTGAAGAGATTAAAAAAATCCCCTTGTTATTATTAGATGATATTGGAGCAGAAAATGAAACCAATTGGTCAAGAGATGAAGTGTTAGGACCAATCCTTCAATATCGAATGGAAAATCATTTGCCAACTTTCTTTACCTCCAATTTAACATTAGAGGAATTAGAAGAATCTTTATCAACAACATCATCGGGAGTGGATAAAGTAAAAGCAAAGAGAATTGTAGAAAGATTAAAACAATTGACACTGAGTCAAGATTTGATTAGTATCAATAGGAGGGATTAGAATGAACATTGAGAAAGCATTACGAAATTACTTAAATAGTAGTGGGCCAAAAGTAAAAGAAAAAGACTTTTTCGAGTACACTAATGGCGACGGTAATGCAATTCTGAATGTTCTTTTTAAATTGGTAGATGAAGAGATAGAAAAGATTACAGAGAAAAAAGCATTAGATCGAGTAGTAGAAGTATTAAAATTAGCAGAATTAATGATTCGAAATAATGATGGAGTTAATCGAAAAATCATTGCTAGAAAAATAGTACGGTTAGATCAAAAAATGGATCGAATCCTATCCGAAAGAAACAAAAAATTTACCAATCCGAAAAAAATAAAAAGTGAATTTAATAAAGTCAGAAGAGAATTAGAAAGATTGTTAGAAATCAATGAAGAAAAAGATACCAAACAATATGACTTTATGAAATTCTTAATAACAGAGACAAAGAATATTTCTTATTTAGAATATACGTTAAAGAAAATGCCTGCTCTAGCGAATGTAAGAGATAAAAATGAAGTACCACTTTTCCGAAATTTACTTCGAAAGTATTTAGCAAGTCTACAAGAACCTTATGAAGAAGAGAGTATGTATTATGAAAATTTAATTTCCCTTCTTTTATCCCAAAAGAGTTTTACATTAACAGAAGTAGAGAAAAGAATCTGCTTAGATGAAATGTATCGGGTTGCAAATCAATTAAGTTACAACAAGAAAAATGAAAAGAAAAATCAAAAAGTAGTGGAAGCCATTAAGACCATTACCGAAAAGATTAAAGGAATTGATGCAAAACCAAAGAATATTGATGAGATTGCCAAAAAATATAAGATTCATATTTCTTTCTCTCCTGCTTTTTTTGAACAAATATCTCTTTTAAAAGAGGTACCAGAAGGAAGAATGAGTGGGCGAGAAGAAGTAACAGACTATACGGTATCGATGGATAAACCAACGGCAATTGAAATAGATGATGCACTATCTTGTGTTCGTCTACCAAATGGAAATTATCGATTTGGACTTCATACGCCATCGATTTTAGGATACTTTCCCTATCATTCTCCGATAGTAGAAGAGGCAATTTACAGAAAACAATCTATTTATCTACCACGGGTTTATCAAAAGACGGAAGATGATTTCAATCGAGTAGTTCCGATTTTCCCTTATCCTTTTGCAGCAATCAAAGGATCTCTCTTAGAGAAAGATAGACGATTAACAAGAAGTTATTATTTTGAAATTACACCAGAAGGAGAAATTGTAAAAGAAGAATTCCTAAAAACCATTACGGCCAATCAAAAGAGATTATCCTTTGCAGAAGCTGATAAAATTATTGCATCCGGAAAAAGAGAGACAGAATTAGAACAAACTCTCCAAAATTTAGCAGAATTAACCAAAATCTTAGATCAGAAATATCAAAGTAGTGATTTGTATGAAAAAGTAAAAGAGAATATGGATGACTATGCAGAATTAAGAGTTAAAAAAGAAGGATCTGAAAATATTGTTTATCAATCTACCATTCTAGTGGGAAGTAGAGTAGCAGAATTCTTCTATCGTAATGGGTATCCATGTATCTATCGTGTGCATGAAGTAAATGAAGAAAATACAAGAAAATTGCAAGCCATGATTGATACTTTAAATGAAACCTATGGAGGAGAACAATTCAAAAACTTATATCAATTAATTGAAGGGCTATATCCGAAAGGAAGATATGCAATGGAAGGAAGTCACTCAGGACTTAATTTGGATCATTATTGTCACTGTACGGCATCCTTAAGAAGAAGTGCGGATATTGTAGAAGAACATGCCTTAGAAGTCTGTTATGATCAAAATCCAACAGAACAAGAATTAGAAGAATTAAGACAAGATATTGCAGAAAAAATTCAAATTATTAATGGAAGAGAAGCACCCATCGATTATTTTATGAAAGAATATCAAAAGAAATATCATCGTAGATGATATTTTTTATTATAAGCATATTTTATGGCAACCCATTTTATTATGAGTTGACATGATGGCACCATTCCCTTATAATAATACACTGCTTTACACATCGGAGGAATGAATATGAGAAATAGACAATTTACATTCAAACAACAAATGATTCTTTGTATCTCTCTTTTATTGTTCACAACGGCTGTTGGCTTACAGATCAAAGAATATGAAACTCTTCAATCCTCTTCTTATAGTATTAGCTATGAATACGTCAATATCAAAGATATGAGAGAACCTCATGTGGCAGTGAAAGAAAGTACTCCTAGTACAGGAGGAATCTTAGAGACGATTCAAGAAACACTAAATGATGTGGAAGAGTTATGGATGGGAAGCCCTACAGAAGTAGAAGACTTTCCCACAACCGAGGACTCAATACAAGGGGGAGAAGCGAAACAAATATGGTATCTACCGACCGAAAATGGAAACGTAACCACTTATCCGAATTATGGTCATGTAGCATACGATATTACGAGTTGGCGTGGAACAGCAGAAACCATATTTCCAGTGGCAAATGGAACCGTTTCAGGAATGTATACAGATCCAAATGGGGCCTTAATTGTTACCGTATTGCATGAAGTGGATGGTGTAAAATATACCTCCCAGTATGTTCATTTATCCAGTTATGCAAGTGGTTTATACATTGGAAAACCAGTAACCATTCATGATGCTTTGGGTCAGATGGGTTCTACTGGATGGTCTACCGGTGTGCATTTACACATTGCTGTCCTAGATTGTGCATTATTCGATCCCAATGATTCAAATTGTTATGATTTGAATGCATGGCATCGTTACGGACAAAATAGATATTCACAAGATTTTTATGGACTAGGCGTTTTAGTTTATGTACCAGATTCATGGAATAGTAGATAAAAACTATGATATAATGAATTAGGAGATGATGAAGATGCCAAAGTCCCTAAAAGAAATGAACAAACAAATGAAGATTAATATGAATGAAGCAAGTAGTATCTCAACAAAATGTAAAAGAAAACTAATGACTCTAGTAGAAGAATACTTCGCAGTAGATCTTCCAGAAGATAACTATCTCAATATTGATATAGAAATCCTAGAGAATGGAAATATCAAAATGAGAGATAAAGAATATGAAACAAAAATACCAATTTCTTCCAAAGAAGAATTAGAAAAAAGATTTGAAACATTTCAAAAAGAAGTAGATCTCTTACTAGATAGAAATGAAATTAGTTTTGAAACAAAAACACAAAGAGCAGAAAGAAATAATTTGATATGGTTACTCTTTTTAACATTCGCAGGAATTGTCATTATGGGAAATGCCATCTATCAAATTGTAATGGGAAATCTATTTGGGATTCTTTGGTTAGCAATCATTGTTGGATACTACATTGTTCCAACAACCGGTACTTCTCTTAGAAATCGTTATGTAAGAGCATACCGATATTTAAAATCATTGATTTACAAAAAGAAAAAATAGTGATATAGTACATATATCGAAGAAATACAGTGACAAAGGACACGATTCATAAAAGTTCTTTTTAGAGAATTCTTGGTTGGTGAAAAAGAATAAGAATTTTATGAGTTACTACCTTTCGAGTAGAATACGGCAAAGGTATTCCGGCGCAAGTCGTTAACGAAGTAAGAAAAACAAAGGATGGTACCGTGCAATTGCACTCCTGTACGATCCTTTTTTGTTGGAAAAAAGGAGGGATATGATGAAAATAGAAGTATTGCATCATGCATCCATAAAATTAATAGGAGATAAAATCATCTATTTTGATCCCTATGATATCAAAGAAGATTATCAAGATGCGGATTATATTTTTATTACGCATGATCACTATGATCATTATGATCCAGCATCCATTGAAAAGATTCGAAAAGAAAACACAAAGATTATTGTTCCCAATTGTTTAAAAGACAAAGAACATCATCTATTAGTAGATGGTTATCGACAATATAAGATAGATGAAATAACATTTTTCACCATTCCATCCTACAATAGGAATAAACCATTCCATCCTAGAGAAAAAATGTATGTAGGGTATAATATCTTATTAGAAGATAAGTACTACTATATTATGGGAGATACGGATCGAACACCAGAGACCGATCAGGTCAAAACGGATATCTGCTTCGTACCGATTGGAGGAACGTATACCATGGATGTAGAAGAAGCAGCAAATTATATTAACGATTTGAAACCACAAGTAGCCATTCCCATTCACTATGGAAAGATTGTGGGGGATAATCATCTAGGAAAAGCTTTTCAGCAAAAAGTAAATCCCGAAATAAAAGTAGAAATAAAGATAGGAGAAACATATGATTAATATAAAAGAAGATGAAAGATTATTTAAATTAAACCATTCTTGTGCCCATTTACTTGCACAAGCAATTACCCATTTATATCCAGGAGCAAAATTCTGGGTAGGTCCTGCCATTGAAGAAGGATTTTATTATGATATTGACTTAGGAGACGAAGTTATTAAAGAAGAAGATTTGGAAAAAATTGAAAGAGAAATGAAGAAATGTGCTAAAGATGCCAAGAATATCATTCGTCATGAATTAACCAAAGAAGAAGCATTAGAGAAATTTAAAGATGATCCTTATAAAGTAGATTTAATTTCTCGTATGGATGAGACAGAAGAAGCTATTTCATGTTATACACAAGGCGATTTTACAGATCTATGTCGTGGACCTCATGTAGACAATACAAAAGAAATCAAATACTTTAAGTTATTAAAAGTAGCAGGAGCCTATTGGAAGGGAGATTCCAACAACAAGATGTTACAGAGAATCTATGGAATTTGTTTTGATAACGAAGAAGATTTAAATGCTCACTTACAAGCTCTACAAGAAGCACAAGAAAGAGATCATAGAAAGATTGGAAAAGACTTAAAAATCTTCTTAACAGATGATTTAGTAGGAAAAGGACTCCCTATGTATTTACCAAATGGATTTATTCTATGGAATCAATTAGAAAATTATATTCGTGATAAAGAATTAAAGAGAGGATACTTACATGTATTAACACCACCGCTTGGAAATGTAGAATTATATAAAACATCTGGACACTGGGATCATTATCAAGATGCTATGTTCCCTAAGATGGAAGTAGAAGGAGAAGAATTTGTTCTTCGTCCTATGAACTGTCCTCATCATATGATTATCTATGGAAATGAAATTCATTCTTATAGAGACTTACCAATTCGTATTGCAGAAATTGCAAGAGATTGTCGTTATGAAACAAGTGGTTCTCTAAAAGGAATTGAAAGAGTACGTACCTTCTGTCAAAATGATTCTCATATTTTCTGTACTCCAGAACAAATCGAACAAGAATTTAAAGGAGTTGTAGACTTAATTCTAGAAGTATACAAAGAAATGGGAATTACAGAGTATAAATTTGAATTATCTCTAAGAGATCCAGAAGATAAAGTAAAATATCATCAAGATGATGAAATGTGGAATAATGCAGAAAATAAATTAAGAGAAGTATTAAATGATTTAAAGATTCCATATGTAGAAAAAATTGGAGAAGCTGCTTTCTATGGACCAAAACTAGATGTACAAGTACGTCCTGCTGTAGGAAATGAATTTACTTTATCTACTTGTCAATTAGATTTCTGTCTACCAGCTAAATTTGATTTAACTTATGTAGATGCGAATGGAGAAAAGAAGACACCCGTTGTCATTCATAGAGCCATCTTTGGATCTATCGATAGAACCATGGCTTATTACTTGGAAGAGACCAAGGGAATTCTTCCTACTTGGTTAGCACCAACACAAGTCATTGTGATTCCTGTTAATTCTGAATATCAATCTGATTATGCAAAAGAAGTATATGATTTATTAAAGAAGGAAGATATTCGAGTAGAATTAGATGATCGAAATGAAAAATTAGGATATCGTCTAAGAGAAGCACAAACTATGAAAGTACCATATACCCTTATCTTAGGAGATAAAGAAAAAGAAGCAAAACAAATCTCTTACCGATTATTTGGATCTCAAGAGACAACAACTGTTTCTCAAGAAGAATTTGTACAATTAATCAAAGAAGAAATTAAAGACAGAAAATTAAGAAAATAAAAAGTGCATTACATGCACTTTTTTGTTATAATAATAAGTCAAGACGGAGAGATGACGGTATGAAGACAGTAAGAGAGATTGAAAAAGAATATGAAAAACATGTTCCAAAACAGACAACGATTACGAGTCTAGAAGAATTTCTAGTAAACCTAGAAATAGGACTGGATGATCTGGATGAATACACACATGATTTTAAAAAAGAATTAAGAGAAAACCATGAATGGAAATTAATCGCTCAAATTAGAAATTTTTTCTTTTTCATCTTTGAACAAGAAGATGTAGAATTCTATGATTATGATGATGCCATTGTAAAAGACTGTATTACCTATACCCAACAATTCAGCTCCTTTTATCAAAGAATGATGGAAATCGCAACAGAAGAGAATTATCAGGAATTAAATAAATTATATGATTTTTCTCTAAACTATTATGAAGAACAAACAAGCTATTATGATGCCAAAAGGGATCAAGTAGAAATGGCCTTCCGAGGATTCAGTTTATATAATGGAAAATATCAAAATACCAGAGAACCTTTCTTTGAATTTATGGATCAAAAAATCAAAGAAATGGAAGCATCTTTTGAACAATTCCATCAAAAAGTAAAAAAGGAAGAGGAAATATGGAAATAAAAGAACAATATGAAAAACATATCGTACCAGATGAAATAAAAGAAGATGTACCAGACCCATATTCTTTGGTCTTAAATATAGAAGATGTGGTAAAGAAATTAGAAAAAGAACAATCTAGATATATTCGTCATCGTATCAAAAATCATATTGCTCAAAAGTTCTGCATGCATACGTTAGATATTCTAAAAGCAGAAGACAAAGTCTTTGTAGAAATGATTGAATGGATCAATGAAGTAGTAGGTTGGTTAATAGAAATTACATCTTCTATTACAGAAGAAAACTATATAGAATTAACAAAACTAGTAGACTTTTTAGTCGCCCAATTTGAACAAAACAAATCTTATTATGCATCTCGTATGAAAGCAGTAGAAGAAGCTCAAAGAGGATTTGGCTATTTCGATGGTAGATGTCAAAATACGAGGAAAGAAGTAAAAGCCTTTATGGAAGAAAAAATATCCAGTATGAAAGGTGAAAAACATCTAGAAAAAACGGAAAAAATATGATATATATAATAGTATGTTTTAAGGTGGTGGTAGAATGAATAACGATTTAGCAAATACAATTCGTAGTAAAATTGATATTGTAGACGTTATTGGAGAAAGAATACCACTCGTAGCAAGGGGCAAGAACTTCTTTGGAGTTTGTCCTTTTCATGATGATACAAATCCTTCTATGTGTGTATCAAGAGAAAAACAAATCTATACATGTTTCTCTTGTCATGCAACAGGAAATGTTTATACTTTCTTAATGAATTATGAACACATTGATTTTAAAGAAGCCTTAAAATATTTAGGAGATAAAGTAGGAGTCGATACAGGAAGCATTCATATTCAAAAGAAATCAACGAAGTATGACAAGTTATATGAAGCCTACAATCTATCATTAAAATATTTTCAAAATAATTTAAATAGTGGAGTAGGAAAGAAAGCAAAAGAGTATCTTGCCAAAAGAAGTATCGATGAAAAAATCATCAAAGAATTTGAAATTGGTTTATCCCTAGAGACAAGAGATGATTTAACCAAATTATTACAAAAAAAAGATTATGATTTAGTAACTCTCAATCGAATAGGTCTTTCCAGTGATGATCATGATATTTACAATGATCGAATTATGTTTCCCCTATATGATGTAAATGGAAGAGTCGTAGGATTCAGTGGAAGAATCTATCAGGATAATGATCAAAATAAATATGTAAATACGAAAGAAACCGAAATCTTCAAAAAAGGAGAAATGCTATATCATTATCATATTGCAAGAGAAGAATGTAGAGAAAAGAAATCAGTCATTGTCATGGAAGGTTTCATGGATGTCATTCGAGCATCCACGATTGGAATTAAAAATACAGTTGCTTTAATGGGAACAGCTCTTACCAAAGAACAGATTGCCTTATTAAAAAGATTATCCAATAATATCATATTATGTCTAGATGGAGACGGACCAGGACAACATGCAACAGAAGCAATAGGAGATCATCTATTAGAACAAGGATTAGAAGTAAAAGTAATTGCATTACCAGATCCAGATGATCCCGATACGTATATTTTAAAAAATGGAAAAGAACGTTTCCAAGGATTAATTGATTCTGCTAAAAACTTCTCAGATTATAAAATGGAGAAGATGAAAGAATCCGTTGATTTCAGAAGCGATGAAGAAAAAGCTGCTTATATCAATCGAGTAGTAGAAGAAACGGCTAAAATAGATGATCCAATTCGAAGAGAAGTCATCTTAAAAAGACTTGCAAAAGAATTCGATATAGGTTATAATACACTGGAAATGCGTATGAATAGTCTCTTAAAAGAAAAGCCAAAAAAAGAGGCTATTGCCATTCCACAAAAAAGCAAGAATAAAAAAGATAAGTATACAAAAGCTTATGAACCGATTCTATATTTTATGTTGAATAAAGATTGGGTTATAACACAAGTGGAAAAAGAAAAGATTATTTTCCCAACAGAAGTGATGAGAACCATGTGTAGTGAGATTATATACTATTACAAAAAATATGGAACAATCAATGTAGCTGATTTTTATACTTATATCCAAGATAAAGAAAACCTTCTAGGATTTTTAAACAATATCTTAGCAGAAGACTATGTGGAAGATACCACAAAGGATGAGTTGTTCTTATACTTTCATGTCATAAAAGAGTATATTAAGAACCAAGAGATAAAGAGACTCACGAATATGATGAAAATAGAAGTGGACCCAATAGAGCAAGCTAAGATTGTTGAAAAGATTAGAAAGTTAAGGTTAGGAGATAATTAGGATATGGTTGAAGAAATAAAAACTCTTGACGAAAGAAAAGAGAAGTTATTAGCAATTGGTAAGAAACAAGGTTTTATTACATATGAACAATTAGCTGATCAATTAAAAGGACTAGATGTTGATAGTGATTCTCTAGACGAACTCTATAATTTCTTAGTAGAAAATAATATAGATATCGTTTCAGAAGATGGGGGAGACGATGCTTCTGGTGAAGAAATCACAGAAGAAATGTCTGTAGAAAACCTAACGTTATCAAAAGATGTAAAAATTAATGATCCAGTCAGAATGTATTTGAAAGAAATTGGACGCATTAACTTATTGACGTCTGATGAAGAATTTGAATATGCAAAACGAGCAGAAGCAGGAGATGAAGAAGCTAAAAGATTATTAGCAGAATCTAACTTGCGTTTAGTCGTTAGTATTGCAAAAAGATATGTTGGTCGTGGAATGCTATTCCTAGATTTAATCCAAGAAGGAAATATTGGATTGATGAAAGCAGTAGATAAATTTGATCCAACAAAAGGATATAAATTCTCAACGTATGCAACTTGGTGGATTAGACAGGCAATCACAAGAGCTATTGCCGATCAAGCAAGAACCATTCGTGTACCAGTACACATGGTAGAAACAATCAATAAGTTAGCAAGAGTACAAAGACAATTAACACAAGAGTTAAATCGTGAACCAACGGATGAAGAAATTGCGAAAAAGCTTGGAATCACCGTTGAAAAAGTTCGTGAAGTATACAAGATTTCACAAGATCCAGTATCATTAGAAACTCCAATTGGAGAAGAAGATGATTCTCATTTAGGAGACTTCATTAAAGATGAAAGAACCATGGGTCCAGAAGAGTATGCAACTGTAGAAATGTTAAAAGAAGAACTTCGTGGTGTTCTTGCAACCTTAACAGAAAGAGAAGAAAAAGTTTTAAGATTACGTTTTGGACTAGACGATGGTCAATGTAGAACCCTAGAAGAAGTAGGACAAATCTTTGGAGTTACTCGTGAAAGATTTCGTCAAATAGAAGCAAAAGCTTTAAGAAAATTAAGACATCCATCTCGTTCTCGTAAACTAAAGGACTTCTTAACAGATTAATGAAAATCAATGATAGATTACGACAAATAGGAGATTTAGTGGAAGCTAACTCCTTTTGTTTAGATGTAGGATGTGATCATGCCTTTCTAGATATCTATCTAGTAAAGAAAAATAAAAATATTAAAACCATCGCATCCGATATTGCAGAAGGACCTCTAGAGCAAGCAAAACAAAATATCAAAAGAGAACAGTTAGAGAACGAAATAGAAGTAAAATTAGGACCCGGTCTAAAAACCGCAACCAAAGAAGTAGATACCATTATTATTTCTGGTATGGGTGGTAGAAATATCATTGGTATTTGTAAAGAATCTCCGAAAGTATTAAAGCAAGTAAAGACTCTCATTATCAGTCCTAATAATTACCAAGAAGATGTAAAAAGATATCTATGTAAAAATGGATTTTATATTGAAAATGAAGAATTTGTAAAAGAAAAGAAATTTATCTATCAAATAATCATCTTTAAAAAAGGAAAGAAGAAATATTCCAAAGAAGATTATTTCTTTGGACCGATCTTTCGTATTAAAAAAGGTCCCTTATTTCGGGAGTATTTTTTAAAAGAATTAAAGACAAGAGAAATCTTAATCGAGATTCTTCCCAAAAATTATCGATTGAAAAAACGACAATTATCAAAAGAAATCCAAATGATTAAAAATGAGATAGAAGACTAGTAATTAGTCTTCTTTTGCTTTATAATAAAGGTAGTGCAGAAAAGATTTCTGAGGTGTAACATGAAAAAAGTTGTTGTTTGGTTTCTAGCCATTCTCCTTCTATTCTGTGGAAAAGAAGTATCGGCAAAAGATACAATTTATCCCCTAAATAAGTATAAAGAAGAAGAATATCAATTTATTTTAAATAGTAATCAAGATAATTCATTTGATGGTTTTATAGTGGCAGGAACCTATATTAAAAAAGAGAATCAGCAAGTCATAATCGTGAAATATAAAAAAGATGGAAGTATCGCATGGGAATATAGTTATGGGGATGAGAAAAAAGATGAATTATATGGTCTTGTCTATTCCTATGATGAGAATAACAAAATAAATGGGTATATCTTAGTTGTAAAAGGAGAAGATCCCTTATTTGTTTTTATAAGTTTAGAGGGAGAATTCCAACAAGAAATTCCGATGAATTTAGGAGAAAATATTCATATTCATCAAGTAAAGATGACTCCAGAAGGATATGCAGTAGTAGGAAAACAAGGAGATTCTGCTTTTTTAGCAACCTATAATTCAAAAGGAAATCAATTATTCAAAAAAGATTATGTAAAAGATAATACTTCTCAAGAATTAACAGAAGTGATTTCCTTAAAAGAAAACTACTATGCCATCTTAAAGAAACAAGAAGGTAAAAAATCTTCTTATCAATTATTAAAGATCAATCAAACAGGAAATATTGAAAAGATCATAAAAGAAGATTTTGAAGAAAAAGATGTTCCCCATCTATTAGAAGAAGAGGATTCTTATCTAGTATATGGAATAACACAGGAAGTAAAACTATCAGAGAAAGAAGCAGGTAGTTATTATGTCTGTAAATATAATAAAGAAGATACATTAGAATGGGAAACAGTAGGAGATACTCCTATCCAAGAAGACAATACATTCCAAATCCAAAAGAATCTTTTAAAAGAAGAAGAGAATGGTTATTTACTATTATTAAATAATAAAAGTGATAATAGTATAGAAGTCATCCGATTAGATGCAGATGGTTTAATTCAAGAAAAAGTGAAGAAGATGAAAAATGATTACTATATGATTCATGAATTTACCGCTAGTGAGAACATCATCTATTTTGTAGGACAAATCAATTGCCCAGAAAATGATAATTGTGATTATGATGCAAAGGCCTTATTCTTAATTAGTAGTGAAGATAAAGTCATTGAAGTAAAAGATACCGATAGTAAGACAATTCTCATAATTACAGGAATCATTGTTTTAGGAGTCATTGTTCTCTATGGATTCCGAAAGAAAAGACAATTAGGAAATAAAAAGAAACGTTAGTTTCTTTTTTTGTGTCTATTAGAGAAAAAACAATGTAAAGGAGTCATCCATTTTGGAAAAAGTTTGTTATAATGAAAGAGAAGGTAGTGATAAAATGAATCGAAAAGGATTTACATTGGTAGAATTAATTGCCATGATGGTAGTAATAGGAGTATTAATGGTCATAACCGTTCCGAATATTGCCGGAATCTTGAAAAAGAATCGAGAAAGTATTGCAGTAGAGGATATCAATAAAATGGTAGGAAATGCCAAGACGAAGATGGAAACAAACAAAGCGAAATATCCGACAACTGCAGGATGTGTAGTGTTTACTCTAAAATATATTGATAATAATAATGACTTTCAAACAGGAGTAAATGGAGGATACTACAACAGAGATGAATCCATTATTGTCGTAACAAAAGAAAAGGTAACCCCAACTTCCCAAACCTATATTTATCGTTATTATGTACGATTAGTAGAAGAAAAAGAAAGCCAGGTTTATTTAATTGATTTAATCAATTATGATACATTTGTCCAAGAACCAAATGATCATATGGGTCAGTTGACAAACTTTACAGCCGATAAACACATTAATACAGCAACTGCCAATAAAACACAAATTAAGAATAAAATTAATGGAATGATTACAGATTTGTGTCCTTCTGTACTAGAAGTATACAAATAAAAGTGTAAAAAAAGTGAAAACTTATTGCTATAAAAAAATGAATGTGATAACATGAAATTAAGAAAGCTAAAGAAAGAGAGTGAAAAAATGAAAAAAATGTCAAATAAAGGATTTACATTGATCGAGTTATTAGCCGTTATTACTATTATGGGAATTTTAATGTTGGTTGCAATCCCAGCTGTAACAAGAACCATTGAAAATTCACGTCGTGATACTTTCGCTGATATCGCAAATGAGTATATCAATGCTGTTCGTAATGCAGTTTTAGCAGACAACATCGTATGTTATGAATCAGGAGATTGGAGAGTTGCTTCTGCTAACCCAGATGGAACTTATATCTTCCCAATCTGTACTTCTTCAGCTACTTGCGAAGATATGGCAATGGCTGCAAGTGGAACAAAGGTATTACAAAAATCTGATATTCAACAAAGTACAACTGACTTAATGGAGTCTGGCGGTAAATCTCCATTCGGTAGTGCTGAAATGCGTGGATATGTAAGAATGGTTAAATCTACTTCAACGGTAGCAGCAACAGGTGATGGAGATGCAACAAACAAAACAAAAGTAGAATATACGATCATGTTGATCGATTCTGGAAAACACGGAATTGATGTAGAAAAGAAAACAACAGAATTAAAGAGATCAGCAGTTAAAACGGCAACTTCAACAGCAGCAATTAATGAACCTGCATCTGCAAATCCTTGTAAGAATGCAGAAGGAACAACAGAGACTTGCCATCCTTGTAAAATGAGTTAATGAAAGACTTCGAAAGAAGTCTTTTTTATTGCCTACATCTTTGTTATACTAAGAATGGTGATATTATGTTATATATTGGAAGTCATGTGGGATTTAATAAAAATACACAATTATTGGGGAGTCTAGAACAAGCTTTATCTTATAAAGCAAATGCTTTTATGTTTTATACAGGAGCTCCTCAAAATACGGCAAGATGTCCCATTGATGATACTTGCACTCTACAAGCATATCAAAAAATGAAAGAAGAAGGATTACTATTAGAAAATGTAATTGTACATGCTCCCTATATTATTAATCTATGCAATGAAACAAATTTTGAATTCTCGACTAATTTTCTAACAGAAGAATTAGAAAGAGTGAATCAACTGGGAATCAAATACTTGGTATTGCATCCAGGAAGTCATGTAGGACTAGGAGTAGAAGCAGGAATTCATAATATCGTGAAAGGATTGAATATTGCTTTAGGAAACGTAAAAGATACGAATCAAGTGATGATTCTATTAGAGACAATGGCTGGAAAAGGATCCGAAATTGGATCAAAATTAGAAGAAATCAAAGAAATTATGGAGGGAGTAGAAGAACAATCTCATATAGGAGTTTGTCTAGACACCTGCCATTTAAATGATGCAGGATATGACTTAAAAAACTTTGATGAATTCCTAAAAGAGTTTGATCAAGTAATTGGTTTAAAACATATCAAATGTATTCATGTAAATGATTCCAAAAATGAAAAAGGATCTCATAAAGATCGTCATGAAAATATAGGATTTGGTACCATTGGATTTGATTCATTAATGAATATCATCAATCACCCAAAGTTAGACAATATTCCCAAAATACTAGAAACTCCTTATGTAGAAAAAGAATATGCCCCTTATAAATATGAGATTGAAATGATACGATCTAAAAAATGGAATCCTAATTTATTAGAAATCATAAAGAAACAGTAATTGTTTCTTTTTTTGTGAATGAATTGTGATACACTAGAAGTAGGGTGAGGAATATGAAAAAGAAGAAGAAACGAGAAATTGACTCTGTCATTAATCATCGTTTTCATATTTTTTCAATCATAATGATTGGTTTCTTTGCATTGATGATTTTTAAAATCACTTATGTCATGATAGTAGATGAAAAAGCCTATGAAGAAGCATTAAATGATCTAACAGAAACAACGGTAACAGGAACCAGTAGTCCTAGAGGAAGAATCTATGATCGAAACTACAATATCATTGTCGATAATAAATCCTTAAAGACAATTGTCTATCAAAAACCAAAGAAAACAACAGCCTTAGAAATGATTGATATGGCAATAAGATTAGCACCTCATATGGATTTAGATTATAGTAGAATTACGTCTCGTAACAGAAGAGAATATTATTGTGCCAAAAATAGAGAAGAATGTAATACGTATATTACTCAAAAAGAAAGAGATAAAGTAGCACAAAGAAAGATGACTACGAAAGAAATCGAAGAATTAAAATTAGAAAGAATTCCAGAAGAAAATCTAGCTTTCCCAGAAGAAGAATTAAAAATAGCATATTTGTATTATTTGATGAATCGTGGTTATACCTATGAAGAAAAGATAATAAAATCAAATGTTACAGAAAAAGAATTTGCTTACGTATCAGAACATAATGAAGAATTAACTGGTTTTAATACAAAAATAGATTGGGAAAGAGTCTATCCTTATGGAGAGACGTTTCAAACAATTCTAGGGAAAGTATCGACATCGACACAAGGAATACCAGCTGAAGAGAAAGATTACTATTTAGAAAAAGGATATAGCTTAAATGACCGAGTAGGAATTAGTTATATTGAGAAAGAATATGAAGAGTATTTGCATGGAGAAAAAGCAGTCTATGAGATTGTCAATTCCCATGAGACAAAACTCATCCAAGAAGGAACAAGAGGAAAAGATATTGTTTTAACTATCGATATTAACTTACAAAGAGAAATAGAAGAGATTATTACGAGATATGTGATTAATACAAAGTATGAACCAAATACAGAGTATTATGATCACTCTACGGTAGTAATACAAGATCCGAATACAGGAGAAATATTAGCCATGGCTAGTAAAAGATTAGTAAATGGTATCATCGTCGATAATACGATTAGTATTTTAACATCTCCTATTATGCCAGGATCCATTGTAAAAGGAGCATCTATGTTAGTAGGTTATAATACAGGAGCTGTTCACATTGGAGAAAGAATGCTAGATGAATGCGTAAAGGTAGCAGGAGTCGCTGAAAAATGTTCGTCTGTCAGTGGACTAGGAGTATTAGATGATATTCAAGCTCTTGCCAAAAGTAGTAATGTCTATCAATTTAAAATAGCCATTCGTGTCAATGGGCAAGAATACTTTAGAGGCATGAGAATGAACTTTAATCAATCATCATTTGATACGTATCGAAACATGTATCATTCCTTTGGTTTAGGAGTAAAAACAGGAATAGATTTACCAGTAGAAAGTAAGGGATATACCTCTACCGATCGAGCGGCAGGTAACTTACTAGATTTTGTCATGGGACAATATGAAACCTATACACCCATGCAGTTGTCGCAATATATTTCAACGATTGCCAACGGAGGATCTAGGATAGAGCCACACTTATTGAAAGAAGTAAGATCTTCCAGTAGTACAGAGGAAATAGGAGCTTTAGAGTTTGCAGTAGAACCAGTCGTATTAAACACTATTGATACTGCTCCTGAATATATGAATCGTGTCAAAGAAGGATTCTATGCAGTCATGCATAGTAGTGGAGGATACGGTGTTGGTTATATGGATGAATGGATGCAAGCAGCAGGTAAAACAGGAACTTCCCAGAGTTTTATTGACACGGATAATGATGGAGTAATTGATACAGAAACCATTACCAGTACTTTTATTGGATATGCACCTGCATGGGCTCCTAAAGTCAGTTTTGTAGTAACATCTCCTGATTCCTCTCATCCCAATTCCAATATCGATTATCGGAGTTTAGTAACCTATTATTTAACGAGAGATATTGCTAGAAAATATACAGAATTATACGGTTTGTATTAGTAAAATGAATTGACAAGTGAATGTAAAAGAATGTATAGTAATGATAGAGAATAGGTGATAAGATGAGAAGACGAAAAAAAAGAAATAATCTTCTAAAATATATCTTGATTTTTATTGTCCCCATCATTCTTTGTGTCGGTGGTTATTTTATCTATGATCATTTCATTCGAGAACAAGGAATTCCGAGTGTTAACCAACTGATCAAAGATAAAAAAGATAGTGGATTTAGTGATAAAGATCAAAATAAAATTGATGTATCCAATTATGTAAATGAATTACCCATGTATCGAGAACAATATGGGAATCAGTTTATCATGGGAAAATTACAAATTCCCAATTTGAATATTGATACATTAGTAGTAAGAGCCAATAACAATGAATATTTCCTAAATTACAATCTCTATGGACAATGGGATGGTTTAGGAGTACCATTTTTCGATTATAGAAATCAAGATTTGAATACCAATCAACAGATTAATATCTATGGACATAATACCCAAAGGCAAGAATTCTATAGTCAATTACCATTTACCAATTTAGAGGCTTATGTAGATGAAGCAATCTTTAACAATTACAAGGAAGTATACTTAAGTATTGATGAAAGACAAATTGAATATGAAGTCGTTGCTATCAAAATTATTACTGGAGATGACAACGAACATATGAAGGTCATTTTCAAGAATGATGCCGATTTCTTACAACATATGAACAAACTATTAAGCAATGCATTATATAAGAGTGAAAATGCTAGTTTTACAGCCTATGATCATGTTTTAGTACTACAAGTATGCCATTATAATCCAATGGGATCTTATTTACTGGTAATTTGTAAAGAAAAAAAATAGTAAAGTACAAGTGTTTTTTCTTCAGAACACTTGCTTTTTTTGGATAAATATGAAAAAATAATTATGATAGGATAGTATAGATAGAGGGTGTAAAGATGGCCTATTATGGAATAACGAGTGCATCTCAGCTAATTGATTATGAAACAATACGTCAAGGATGTGTAGCCTATGTATCTGCATTAGAGGATTTTACGACAGCTGCACAACAAATTGTAGAAGCAGGAACAGAGATGGATAAGGAAGCTTTATCAGTTGATAATGCTTCTATGCAACCAACTCTTTATGAGTTGGCAGAACTGATTGGAAACATTCCCAATGAGTTAGCAGGATATGCATCAGAAGCATATGCTGCTGCTGTCGATGTTTACAATGAACAAGTAGCCGAGTTAAATGCATACTATCAAAAGTTAGCTGAACAACAGCAACAACAGCAAAGTGGATCTTAAGGATAAGGAGGAAGAAATATGGCAAAGTTAGAGTTTAAAGAAGATAAAATTAACACAGCCCTTGACTCCCTTCAATTAGCAAAGACATCCTTAGGAAATTTGGAATCAGCAATGACTTCTGCAGTTGGAATTATTACGGGAGCTAGAGGAGCAAATTACATTAGCTCTTATTCTGGTAAATTATCATCTACATTACAAACACCAAGTTTATGTATTGAACAAGTAGATGCTATGATTACAGATATCAACGATAAATTAGCAGAAGTGAAGAAGTACAATGAAGAATACGAGAATATGAGTTGGGCACAAAAATTATTCTCATCTATTGGTATGGCCTTTACGAAATTCACAGAAGGATTCTTCACAGCAGGGGAACAAATTATTGATGGATTTGCTGGTGTATTAGGTGCTGTAGTAGGTTTAGTAAGCCCTTCTGCAAAAGAAGCTATTGGAGATTTTATTAAGAAAGACTATGTAGGAGATTTCTACGATAGTTTATATAACAATGAATTAAAGGGAATGGTACAAGGAAGTGTCTTCAAAGAAGATGGACTTGTATCAAAAGGATTTGAAATCCTAGGAACAGCCGTAGGATACGGAGTTGCAATATCAACAGGTGGAGGAATTGCAGGACAATTATTCGGATATGGAGCAGGTGCCGCTACGACAACTGCTGGAATGACAGCATTCCAAGCAGGAGCTACTGCTGCAAGTCACACCTTAGCTGTTAGTGCAGCTGCTGCCGGTATCGGAGGCTTAGGTGGAACGATGGAAGCAGGATTAGGTGCAGGAATGACCTATGATGATGCTTTCAAACTAGGAGTAGAAAACGGTTTAAAATCAGCAGCTACTGTTGTTGCTGTTAACTATGCAATTAGAGGAGTTTCTCATTTAATATCAAAAGCAAGAGGAGCAGGCTCAGGAGGAGCAGGAAGTGCCGGTGGAGCTGGCGGATCAGGAGGATCCGGTGGCGGAGGTACCGGAGGCTCTGGTGGAACTGGCGGAGGAGCCGGTTCAAAAGCAGCTGAAACCTTTGGCGATATGGGAGACGATTTAGGAGGAATGGGAGACGACTTCGGAAATGCCGCAGCTGGAGGAAATGGTCCAACTGGTGGAGGTACCGGAGGAGCAGGCTCTGGAGCTACTGGTGGTGCTACCGGTGGTAGTGGAGCATCTGGTTCTGGTATTAGAGGTCTATCTCCAGAAGGTGCTAGTCACTTAGGAGATTCCTTCGATGATATCGTAGAAGCCGCTAAGAGTGGAAAGATTTCATACGATGATGCAATTAAGATTGCAGAAGAAAACTTTAAGAATGCAGCCGCAAGGGCTGATAAAGTAAAATGGCACCCAGATAAGATGATGGGTGAATTACATGGATTACAAGAAGCCATTAAAGCTTCCGGTGGAACAACCGCTAATCCATTTAACCTAGCAGATGCTGTCGATGCAGTAGGAGCTGCCGCTGCACCAGTAGCAGCACCAGCTGTTGGAAACGCTGCTGCCGGAGTAGGAGATGACCTTCTTGGAGGTCTTGGAAGAGCTACTGCTGAAACCGGTGATGATGTTCTAAGAGCTGCCGCAGGAGTCAGTGATGATGTTTCTGGTGCAGCTATTCAAGTAGAAGGAGTTCAACCATTATATGCTCCACCACCTGCACCAGAAGTAATCACAGTAGAAGCAGTTTCTGGTGTCGGAGACGATCTTTTAGGAGCTGCTGCTATCCCTGCTGGAAGCGGAAGTACAGCCTTAACCGTTGTTGGAGGATCTGCTGATGAAATTGCTAATGTTGTTTCAGGAGCCGGAGATGATATTGCCAATGCAGTAGGTAATATCTCAGATGATCTAGCAGCTGTTGCCGGTGGAGGAGGAAGCAATCTTCCTGCTGTCATTGGTGGAGGGGCTGATGATGCAGCCAATGCTCTTGCC
>JAGCSA010000037.1 GCA_017964405.1 Bacilli bacterium | reverse complement strand
TTATTCTAATATTTCTTCCAACTTGTTCACCTTCTTTTTATTATTCTTTTTTATTATATCTCTTCTTCTTTTATTTCTCAATCTTTATTTCAAAGAAAAAAAGTGACAAAATTGGACACTTTTTCTTGTATTTGTTTTTCAATTGACTAGATTCTTACGATATAATATTAATAGATAATAGGAAGGTGTAGTATGAAGAGGAAGAGACGTTTATTACTAGTCATTATTTTCTTTGTGATTGTTGGTATTGTAGGATACTGTCTTATTCCTAAACATACTGACATTCAAGAAGTATTAAAAACAAAAGAATATGATTATTTACCAGTGGAAGCAAAGAATTATATTGAGAAGATTTATGAAATAGGGGGAGAAGTTCCTTATACCGAAAAGAATAAGAAAGAGAATACTCCTTATTTAAATCCTCAATATATTGAATATTTAACGTTAAGTGACGAAGAAAAACAAGAAGTAGAAGAAATACCGGATGTTTACCGTATTGATTATATTTCTGAAGAAATAATAGAAGGAGCACCTTCTTCTTATGATTTACGAAATGTGAATGGAAAGAATTTCCTTACTCCTGTTAAGAATCAAGGAAATTTAGATTTATGTTGGTCTATGACTTCTACAGAACAAGCAGAGAGTTTACTATTAAAGAATAGTAATACTTCTTATAGTAGTGGTAATAGTGTTGTATTTTCTACCAGACAACTTGATTATGCTTTGAGTTTTGCAGGAATTACTCATTATGAGAATGATTTTGGAGTTAGACCTTTAACCTATGGTGGTAATTACTTTATGGCTGCGATTGCTATGAGTAATGGAGTTGGATTGATTTCTGAAAGTGCTATGCCATGGAATGAGACAACGGTTACGAAAAAGTTATCGGATGTCTTAAATTATCAAAACTCTTTATATGAACTAGATCAATCAATTATGATGCCTAGTTTAACAAATCCAACTACTTCTCAATTGAATAGTTATGTATCCAAGATTAAAGATTATGTTCAAACGTATGGAGGAGTTTATGTAGCAACACAGGCTCCAAATAGAAGCTGTGCTTCTACGAATAGTAATGGAACGATTATTATTCGTCCAGATGCAAATTGTTCTCAAAATAGTAGTCATGCGATGCAGATTATTGGATGGGATGATAGTTATTCTTATTCTTATTGTGCTTCTAATGGACAACATACAAGTAATACTTCTTCTTGTAGTGGAACTGTTGTTTCTGGTACAGGAGCTTGGTTATTAAGAAACTCTTGGGGAAGTAGTAGTTATCCTTATGTATGGCTTGCATATGATTCCCTAAATTATGATATTCGTCTAACAAAAACTTTATCTGATATGAGTACTCGTACTTGGGATAATAACTATCATCAATCTTTTGATAATTATTATGTATTAACAACTTCTAGTGATGCCATTTATTTCCAAAAACCAATTGATACAAAAGAAAAGATTGAAAAGATTAAAGTTTATATTTATGGAGAAAATGGTAAATATACGCTATCCATTTCTTCTAGTAAAGAAGCTTATCGAAAGATTAAGACAATTAGTGTTCCTACTGCGGGACTTTATACGATTGATTTACATGATCAAAATGTTGTAATTACCGATAGTGGATTTAATGTTGAATTATTAGCAACCAGTGATAGTCAAGCATATTTTGTTAAGAATAGTATTTCTGTCTTTACTTCCAATGTGGATGCAGAACCAACAATTACATCTGAAGAAGTTCATTTAAAACCAAATTCTTCTAGTAATTATCAATTTACGTTGTATTCTCATACAAAGGCAATTCCTTCTAACAGTAGTATTACTTATACTTTAAAGAATGGATCTAATACAAATTATTCTAGTTATTTGAGTGTTACGAATAATTTGGTTGCGAAGAATGATGTCAATGCAGAAGTAACGATTAATAAGAGTATTCCAACGGGAACTTATTATTTAACAACGAGTTTTAATACATATTCTTATCAGACAAAAGTAGTGATTGGAAATCCTTCTTTATCTGGTTCTGGTACCGTAAGTAGTCCTTATCTTATCAATAGTGAATCAGAATTAAGAATGATGGCCAATGATTTAAGTGCTCATTATAAATTAAATCATGATATTACGTTAACAAGTGATTGGGAACCAATTGGTACTAAAGAGACTCCGTTTACAGGATCTTTGAATGGAAATGGATATCAAATTATTAATTTGAAAGTATCTAAAGGAAATGATTATAACGGTTTATTTGGATATGTTATTGGTAATACGAATAGTACTACTTCTTTCAAGAATATTACTCTTGTGAATCCACAAATTGATGGTAGTGGAGATTCAGGAGCTTTAATTGGAAAATTAACAGCTGCTGGAGATTATGATTCTTATCCAACTATTAATGTAACGATTGATAATATTGTGATCCAAGGAGGACATGTTTATTCTTACTTTGGAAATTCAGGAGCTTTAATTGGTTCTATCTTTGCTCCTATTAACTTAGAGTATGGATATCATACTTATACGATTAATCGTATCTTTAATTCTAGTAGTGTAGGAGCTACTCAATCTTCTGGATTGATTGGATATGTTTTAGGATCAAGTGACCAAAGTGTTGTTCCTACCATTAATTTAACACATATCGATAATGTAGGAGATATGGATTATAGTTCTGTTCGTACTGGTAATACGACATTCTTCTCTGGATGTCATGGTGCAATCTTTGGATATGTATTAAATTATGTTAATATTAATTTAAAATATTATGTTTCCACTGTTTACTATCGAAACTATGCCTTTAGTGGAGATGGTCTCATAGGTACTGCTAGTCCTTATGCAACGATTAGTAAAAATAATGGATATTCTGTTTTGAATACGAGTATTTCTAACATGAAGACAGCATCTAATTATTCTACTTGGAGTAACTTTGATAATTACTGGACGATGAGTACGGTAGATGGTGTTACCAGAATGCCAGTATTAAAGAGTGTTAGTTTCCCTTATACAAAATTTGAAACAATTTCTCTTAAAACAGGAGATGAAGTTTACTTATCAGATTATTTAGTTAATTATAGTTCTGCTATGTTGAAACTGAATACAACAGCTAATTCTAATAGTAGTGTTGTTACGTATGCGAATATTATCGATTCAAAAACGAATTTATCTTATGATACTAAGATTACAGCTGTTGGATCTGGTACAACCAATTTAACGGTTCAAAATGCTTATGATGGTTTTGTTGGAACGATTACAATTACAGTTGATGCAGAAGAGACGGCAGAAATCTTATATTTCAAGAATGATGGTACGGGTGCTTATCGTACACAGACGGTTACGGTTGGTGCTACAGTTAATTTAATGGCTAATCCATTTACTCGTACTGGTTATACCTTTACGGGATGGAATACCAAAGCAGATGGCTCTGGTACAGCCTTTACGGATCAACAAGCTGTGATTGCTTCTACTAGCGCTACTTTATATGCACAGTGGAGTCCTATTACTTATACCATTACTTATCAAGCCAATGGCGGATCTGGTAGTATGAGTAATACGAATGCTACGTATGATGTCGGAGTGACACTAAGAAGCAATACCTTTACGAGAGATGGTTATACCTTTACAGGATGGAATACAAAAGCAGATGGCTCTGGTACTAGTTATACCAATGGACAAAGTGTATTGAATTTAACAACGACCAATAATGCAACGATTACTTTGTATGCTCAGTGGAGAAGTAATTCTCAAACTGGAGGTTATGAAATAACGGGTTATACGTATGATGATACTTATATTGATGATGTTACTCCGAATACTTCTGTAGCATCCTTCAAAAATCATATTACGGTAACGGGTAGTTATACGGTTGAAGTAACAGGAAATTCTGGTTCTATTATCACAACCGGAAGTAAGACAACCATTTATAATGGTACAACAAAAGTAAAAGAATATATTAATATCGTCCGTGGAGATCCGAGTGGAGATGGTGCTGTTAACTCAGCCGATCTTCTAAAGATTGTCAAACATTTAAAAAATACCAATGTGATGAATGCTACTCAGAAGAGAGCAGCCGATTGTAATTTTGATGGTAATATTAATTCTGCGGATTTATTAAAGATAGTTAAATATTTGAAAGGAACTGGAACCATTCAGAGATAGGTGATATTATGAAAAGAATAATTAAAGGATTTTTAACAACATTTATTTTCGTTCTTACCTTGTTTTCTATGAAACATGTTTATGCAGCTTCTGCTAGTATTAGTGCTAGCAGAACTTCTGCGTATGTAGGAGAAAATGTAACGGTAACGGTTAGCTATTTTGCAGCTGCCTGGAACTTAAATGTCAGTGGAGGAGCGAGTGATACCATTGTTGGATATGATGCCAATGGTAATAACGTCAATGGTTCTCAAACGTATAATGTCAGTTTATCGTATCCAGGAAGTGTAACGGTTTCCTTCTCAGGAGACGTTACAGATGGTAATACAGATGCAACGACTTATCCATCAGGATCTGTTACGATTACCTTCCAAGCACAACCACAACCAACGACGCAGCCTACGACTCAACCAACGACACAACCTTCAGGACCAACGCAACCAACAAATCCTTCTACTCCTGATAATCGTAGTGGAAATGCGAATTTAAAGTCTTTAAAAGCGGAAGGACAAGAACTTGTCAAAGTAGATGATACTCACTATACCTTAAGTGTTAAGAATAAAGTGGATCATATTACGATTAAAGCAGAAGCAGAAGATTCTAAAGCAAAAATAACAGGGGAAGGTAGAAAAGATTTAAAAGTTGGGGATAATACTGTAGAAGTTGTTGTAACAGCTGAAAATGGAGCTACGAAGACTTATACGATTACTGTTACTAGAAGAGATAATGTATTTACTTTAAAACAATTAGAAGATGCTATTAAAGATTCTGATGATAATGAAGTAGATTTAATCTTAGATGGTGATTATACTTTAACAACCAAACAATTAACGACTATTAAAGATTCATTTAAAACATTCTCTATTTCTCAATATGATGAGAATAAGAAAGTACTATATACTTGGATTATTAATGGAAAACAAGTAAGAGATACCGTAGAATCTGATTTAAAAGTATTATTTGATGTAAAAGATCAAAATACTTTATCAGAAGTGATGGAATATGCAGATGGTGTCGTTATTCGTTTATCACAAGATGGTAAATATCCAAAAGGATTCTCTTTAAAGGTATATGTAGGTGATAAATATAAAAATGGAGATCTTCTTCATTTATATACATATAATGCGAAAGAGAAAACTAGAAAATTAATTTCTGATTCTCTTAAAGTATCTGATGGATATGTAACAATCAATATTGAAGAAGGAGCTACTTTCTTCTTAACAAAAGCGAATTTAGATCCAGTCGAAGAGAAAAAGATGAATATCTTTATTCCTATTTGTATTGTAGAAGGAATTATTATTCTATTATTACTTCTTACGAGAGGAAAGAAAAAGAAGAACAAAGAAGAAAAGAAAGAGGAGACTACTCCTCCAACAACACAAAGTACAATTCCTGAGATAACTACTCCTGAGACAACTCCTGTTGTTTCTACAACACCAGAAGCTAATATCGGATATCATCCAGTAGAAAAATTAGATACTGGTAATTCTGATTCTAATAGTGATATAATATAAATAGTAGGATAGGAGTTGTGTTATGAAACATAAAAATCTATTGTTTTTATTGTTATTACTCTTCATTCCAACTTTTGTTTTAGCTGCTGATCAATGTAATGCAGGAGATATTCAAATTAAGAGTATTCAATTAGTGGATCAAAAAGCTTATGCAACAGAATTATCAGAACCCACTTTTACAGGAAATCAAGTATATTTAGATTTAAATTTATTTGATGTGAATGATTCTTTATCTTATGAAATTGTGATTAAGAATCAATCTAAAGAAGATTTTGTTATTGATAATGATTTATTTGGGGGATCTGATTATGTTCAGTATCATTTAGTATTTCCAAATGATAATAATATTATTGCTCCTGGAAAAGAGAAAAAGGTACGATTAGATATTGTCTATGCTGAAAAAGTACCTGTATCTTCCTTCCAAGATGATGCTTATGAAGAGAGTAATACGGTTTTATTTAATTTAACCAATGGTGATAAATTAACCAATCCTATTACATCGCCTAATCTTATGATTGCAGTAGTAGCTATCTTGGTTTGTATGGTTACTGTTCTTCTATCTTATAAGAAGAAAGTTAAGATGATGGCGTTTGTGATTGGTGTGTTAATCTTACCATTCTGTGTCAATGCTTTATGTACGACATCGGTTGCTGTTAAAGCAAATGTATTAATTGAGAATTGTACCTATAAATTCATAACGGATCGTGGAAGTTTTTCATTAGATTCCGATGTTCAAATGATGTGTGTTAATGATATGCATTTCGATTATACCTATCAAGTTGCAAGTAATAATTGCTCTGGCCCTGCCGATTATTGTGCTTCTTTTGTTAGTGTAGATTTATCATCTTTCCGAGATGATTCTTATATAAAAGTCTATGATTTAAATCATGTGTTAATTGATACCATTACAAAAGAAAAACTTCCTGTCAATTTATACAAAATTGATTCTGATTTCTTTCTATATGATAGAGATGCATCTTTTGTATATGATGTTAATGTTGAGGTTGAGGCATATAATTTATCTGATACAGATTATTCGATCGGTTATTATTTTGACACTCCTTCTTATGTTAAGTATACGGGTACATGGATTTCTAGACAAAGTGATTTACGAAAGCTTTATAATTTTAGAGATTCTCTAGTACAGTTGGATCAGTTTTGTTTTGATGGATTCTATAATACACATGATAATATCTATGAAGCTCAGTTTGCTTGTCATGCACAATAAAGAAATAAAAAATAGGGAAATCCCTATTTTTTTTGTTATAATAGATTTGAGGTGATACGATGGAATTTGAAAATGTAATAAGAGATCGTTATTCTTGTAGAAAGTTTTCTTCTAAAATGATAGAAGATGAAAAATTAGAAAAGATATTAGAGGCAGGTAGAATTGCTCCTACAGCGAAGAATCTACAACCTTTTAAAATACTCGTTGTAAAGAGTCTAGATGGAATTGCTAAGATTGATGAAGCTTCTCCTTGTCGATATGGAGCTCCTTGTGTATTAGTAGTCTGTGGAGATACAGAAGATGCATTTCATAGTGATGTTTTTAATTCTTATGAAATGGATTCTTCGATTGTTGCGACTCATATGATTTTAGAAGCTACTAATTTAGGAGTAAATAATATCTGGATTGAATTATTTGATAAAGAGATGATTCAAAGAGAGTTTGATTTAGATGATTCTTTAGTACCAGTTTGTTTATTACCAATGGGTTATGCAGATGAAGAGGCAGGACCAAGCCATAAACATTTTGAGAGAAAAGAATTAGAAGAAATTGTAGAGTACAGATAAAGACCATTTGGTCTTTTTTTTAAGATTATTTTTTGGTATAATGATAGAGAGTAGAGGAGTTGGGACTATGCGTATAGTTGTCATTGGTGGTGGAGCTAGTGGAGTTATTTGTGCGATTCATGCAAAAAATGATGCGAATGAAGTCATTATCCTTGAAAAGAATGATAAATTATTAAAGAAACTTTTATTAACAGGAAATGGTCGTTGTAATTATATGCATGATTCTTATTCCTTAAGAGATTATCATAGTCAAAATATGGAATATTTAGAGGATTTTTTATCTGAAAAGAATATTCAAGATGTTTCTTATTTCTTTGATTCGATTGGTGTTATTTCAAAGAATAAAAATGGTTATATTTATCCATTTTCCAATCAAGCATCTACTGTAAGAGATGCTTTAATTCGAGAAGTAGAGAGAAAAGGAATTGTTGTTAATTATGATACGGTTGTAAAAGATATACAAAAGAAAGGAACTCAATTTTCTGTTGATACAGGAGATCGGGTGCTTTATTGTGACAAAGTAGTTCTTGCTACTGGTAGTTATGCTTATCCAAAGACTGGTAGTGATGGATCTGGATATCCTTTACTAGAAGCTTTTGGACATACCATTATTAAACCATTACCTGCTTTAGTACAATTAACAAGTGATTTTCCATATCGAAAAGATTGGGATGGTGTCAGATGTGATGTTATTCTTTCTTTAGAAGAAGAGGGAGAAGAGATTGCTAGAGAAGAAGGAGAAGTTCAATTAACGGATTATGGTGTTAGTGGAATTTGTACGTTTAATTTAAGTCATTATGCGACTCGTGGTTTATATGAGAATAAAAAAGAAGTGATTAAGATTAATTTTGTCCCTTTTATAGAGACTTTAATGACTCCTTGGATGGATCGATATAATAAAAAGAATGAAGGAAAGAATATATCTGAATTACTACAAGGATTTTTAAATAAAAAGATAGTTCCAATTATTTTAAAAGTATGTCATATTAGAGAAGATGTTTCTTATGAAGATTTAACGAATGAAGAGAAATTAACGTTATGTCATACTCTAAAGGGATTAAGTGTTCCGATTACTGGTACCAAAGATTATGAGAGTTGTCAGGTATGTAATGGAGGAGTATCTTTAAAAGAAATTTATTCCGATACGATGGAATCAAAGCTTGTGGATGGACTATATATTACAGGAGAATTATTAGATATTAATGGTGACTGTGGAGGATTTAATCTAACAGAGTGTTGGATTAGTGGAATTCTTGCCGGTAGAAGTTTGGAGGAGATGGAATGATCAGAGTTCGTCAAATCAAAGTAGGAGTATTAGAAGATTCTCAAGAGGTTTTATTAAAGAAGATTTCTCAAAAGTTAAAAATCAATGTTTCTGATATTTTGTTTTATGAAATCAGAAAGAAAAGTATTGATGCAAGAGATAAAGAAAATATTATTTATGTTTATGAATTTAATGTAAAAGTAAAAGAAGAAGGAAAAGTACTGAAAAAAATAACTTCTCCTGATATCTTTTTATGGGATGAAAAAGAATATACATTCCCTAAACCTCCGGAGGGTATTCCGTTAATCAAACAACCAATTATCGTCGGCAGTGGTCCTGCTGGTCTTTTCTGTGCTTATTTTTTAGCAGAAGCAGGATATTGTCCTAGGATCTTTGAGAGAGGAGATTCTATGGAGGAGAGAATTCAGTCAGTAGAAGAATTCTTCAAAGGTGGAGTATTAGATCCTAACTCCAATGTTCAATTTGGAGAAGGGGGAGCTGGTACTTTCAGTGATGGTAAATTAAATTCTTTAGTAAAAGATAAAATGGGAAGAATGAGAAAGATTTTTGAAATTTTTGTCGAAAATGGGGCTCCCGAAGAAATCCTTTATATGCATAATCCTCATATTGGTACGGATTTATTACGAAATGTGATTATTTCCATTCGTAAGAAAATACTTTCTATGGGAGGAGAATTCCATTATCGAAGTTGTGTTACCAATTTACTGATTTCTCATGATCAAATTACCGGAATAGAAGTGAATCATAAAGAATTATATTCTTCTAATTGTGTTATTTTAGCCATTGGTCATTCTGCAAGAGATACGTTTCAAATGTTACATGAGAATGGTATTTTGATGAAACCAAAGAACTTTGCCGTAGGAGTCAGAGTAGAACATCCTAGAAGTATGATTGATACTTGGCAATATGGAAAGTTTGCTTCTACTTTGGGAGCAGCTCCTTATAAATTAACGTATCAGACAAAGTCTGGTAGAGGAGTCTATTCCTTCTGTATGTGTCCTGGTGGATTTGTTGTCAATGCATCTTCTGAGGAAGAGGGAATTGTTGTCAATGGAATGAGTAATTATAATCGAGATGAAGCAAATTCCAATAGTGCGATTGTTGTTTCGATTTCTCCAGAAGATTTAGGAGGAGAATTGTTCTCCGGAATGGAATTCCAAAGACAATTGGAACAAGCTGCTTACCGAGAAGGAAATGGATTAATACCAGTACAGTTATATAAAGACTTTAAGAAGAATCAGGTGAGTACTGGATATGGAAGTTTTTCTTCTAATACCATGGGATCTGCTTTCTTTGGCAATTTAAGAAATGTGCTTCCTCCTTTTATATCTGAATCGATTTTAGAAGCGATGCCAGAATTTGGAAAAAAGATTCATGGGTTTGACCGGGAAGATACGATTTTCTTAGGGGTAGAGACTAGAACCAGTTCTCCTGTTGTGATTGAAAGAGATGAACACTACATGTCTTCTATCAAGGGACTTTATCCTTGTGGAGAAGGAGCAGGATATGCAGGAGGGATTACAACTTCTGCCATTGACGGATTAAAAGTTGCAGAAGAGATTGTATTAAATTCTTAGGAATTGTGTTATAATATAATACAGATTTGGAGGGATTTGATGGAATATTATTTATTTTTATTATTAACATTAGGTATTACCTTAGGGGCACAAGCCTATTTAAATAGTACTTATAATAAGTATGTAAAAGTAAAAAACTCTAAAAAGATTACAGGAGCAGAAGTTGCTCGTAAGATTTTAGATCAAAATAATTTAAAGAATGTAAAAGTAGTAGAAACTTCTGATACTTTAAGTGATCATTATGATCCAAAAGAAAAAGTAGTAAGACTTTCTACCGATATTTATAAAGGAGAGTCTATTGCATCTGTTAGTGTTGCTGCTCATGAATGTGGACATGCGATTCAACATAAGGATGGCTATGTATTCTTAAGAATTCGTAGTAGTATTGTACCCGTTGTAAATATTGCTTCTAAAGCAGGTTATTTATTAATCGTTATTGGTTTAATTGCAGGATTTGCTCAATTATTCTTATTAGGTATTTTATGTGAAGTGATTATTTTATTATTTCAACTCATTACCTTACCAGTTGAATTTGATGCCTCTCACAGAGGATTAAAACAAATTCAAGATTTAGGGTTAGTAGAAGCAGGAGAAGTAAGTTCTGCTCGTAGTATGTTAACAGCTGCTGCTATGACTTATGTTGCTTCTGTTGCAACGGCTATTATTCAAATCTTACGTTTAGTATTAATGTCACGTGGAAGGAATTGATTTCTGTGGTAAAAGTAGTTGACCATATAGAAGAAGCAAATTGTATTACCCATAGTGGAACATTTCATGCAGATGATGTTTTTTCTTCTGCATTTTTAGAGTTGTATTTAGGAGAGAGAAAAGTCTTTCGTACCAATAATGTGGATCCTTCTAAAATAGACTCTAGTGTTTTAGTATACGATGTAGGAAGAGGAAAGTTTGATCATCATCAAGTAGATGCCCTAAAAAGAGAAAATGGAATTCCTTATTGTTCTTTTGGATTACTATGGAAGGAATTTGGAAAAGATTTCTTACAAAAACAACATATTCAAAATGTAGATCGATCTTGGGAAATGTTTGATAAAGATTTAGTAGAAGGAATTGATGCCGATGATAATGGTGTTTTTCCATCTATTAATGCCATTTTTAAAGTAAAAATGGTTCCTGGTATTATTAAGACATTTAATCCTAGTTTTCAAACGGATCAGACAGAGTCTACTCAGTTTGAAAAAGCTTGTGAGTTAGCAAAAACCATTATTGTAGAAGAAATGTATTACATTCAAGGAAAAGCTTTAGCAGAAGAACAAGTATTAGATTTAATCGATGATTTAGGAGAGAATGACAAGTATTTAGTTCTTCCTTCTTATATTCCTTATGAAGAGACTGTTTTAGGAAGTGAAGATGCGAAAAACATATTATTTGTCGCTTATCCATCTAATAGAGGAGGATATGCGATTAAGACCGTTCCAAAGAGTTTAGAAGATCATAGTCTCCGTATGAGTTTTCCAGAAGAATGGGCAGGTTTAGAAGGAGAAGAGTTAGCCAGAGTATCCGGTATTCCTGGACTTACTTTCTGTCATTCAACAAGATTCTTAGTATCTTGTAAAGATTTAGATTCTGTATACCAAGTATTCAGTAAGATTTTATAATAGAATTAGAGGTGCTTTATGTTAAAAAAAGAACTAATTAAAAATGGAATTATTATTTCGATTATTTTATTAATAGCGATTGTTTCTACGTATCATATTTACTATAAATTTCAAAATGATCGAAATGTTGACTTTAATTCAGAGTCTTTAACGGTTGTATTTCATGATACAACCGGAGATAAGATTCAATTAACAAAAGTAACTCCTGTTACGGATTCTGTTGGATTATCTTCTAATAGTTATAGTTTTGATATTAAAAATAATTTAACAGTAGGAGTTCCTTATCAAATTAAGATTTTACCGGATGCAGTCAAAGTAAATGAAGATCATTGTGAAGAGATTCAAATTCCAGAAGAAGATATTCGTATTTCTGTTAAAGTAGGTAGAGGAGAGAATCAAATCTATAACTTAAGTGAGTTAGAAGAAGGAATTCTTCTAGAAGATGAAGTAAAAGCTTTAGATACTGATTCCATTTCCATTCGTTTATGGATTGATAAAGATACGAGTTTACCTGCAGGAGCTAAAATGCATTATCATGGTACCATTCAAGTGATTGAAAATGAAACTATTGTTGCAATTAAGTAGGTGATAGGGTGGATGTAGATTTAAGTCTTCTTCATAGTCATACTGTTTCCTCAATACCTATTACTGGTACGTATGAAATACCCAAATCTTACTATGAAAATAGTGATGTTATTTCTTTAGAACCCGTTCAAGTAGAAGGAGAAATTACTTTAGATGAAGAAGATATTGATCATATTACTTGTACTATGAAAGGAAATATGGTAATATTAGATTCAGTTTCTTTGGAAGAGGTTTTATATCCTTTTACCATTGAATACGATGATATTTGCGATGAAAATTGCAAAAAGAATGAAAATTTACTTGATATTTTCTTGGTTTTATGGGAAAATATTGTACTAGAGGTCCCCTTACAGTTTACGAAGGTTAGCGATCTCAGTAAATTTCATGGGGATGGATGGAGATTAATGAGTGAAGAAGAGTATCATTGTCAAAAGAATCCATTTAGTGATTTATTAAAAGATTATGATAAGGAGTGAGATACTATGATGAATTTAGACATTCAATTATTTGCAGTTCCTTTCCGTAAGGTTTCTAAAACTAGAAAGAGAATGAGAAGAAGTCATAATGCCATGGAAATTCCTGGTATGACAAAATGTCCTAGTTGTGGAGAAATGATTAAACCACATAGAGTATGTCCTAAATGCGGAACTTATAAAGGAAAAGTGGAAGTTAGTACTAAAGAAGCAGAATAATATCTGCTTTTTTTGTGCTTCTTTTGATATAATAAGAATGGTGATGGATATGGAAAAAATAATCATTTGTCCAGAAGAAGTAAAAAGAAGTATTTTGTTAAAAGAAACAACGATTACTCCTCATAAATTTTTATCAATAACAGATTTTCGTAATCAATATTACTTTTCTTATGATGAGAATACTATTTATTATGTTATGAAAAAGTATTCTGTACCTTATCGTATTGCAAAAGAATATTTAGAAAATCTATATTTTATAGAAGATAAATCTTATAGTAATCATAAATTACAGTTCTTAAGGGATTTAAAAAATGATTTGATTCAAGAGAATCAAATCCATTTTTCTAGTACTTTTCCTGAATATATTAAGAATTTATCCTTGGAGGTGTCTTCTTATTATGATTTAGAAAAGTATGAAGAGAAAGCTCTTTCTTATCAAGTGTCTGTACCAGATACAACCTTAGACTTTCCAGTATACGAGTTTTCTTCTTTAGAAGAAGAAGTTCATTTTGTTTGTGTGAAAATTCGGGAATTAATCAAGAAGAATATTCCATTATCCAAAATAGTTTTATGTAATGTATCAGAAGATTATTACTATACGTTAGATAAGTTATTTTCTTATTATGGAATTCCAATTGAAATTCCTTATCAAAATACAATTTACAGTACAACCATCTTCCAAGAATATTTAAAAACAGGAGAAATCAATTTAGAATTGAATCATCCAGTTATCGATAAAATTAAAGATATCTTAGGAGATTTAATTTCTATAGAAGAGGATGAAACTAAAAAAGAAATCATCATTGAGAAAGCAAAACACACGTATTTACCTAATAAAAGGTATGAAGAAGCAGTATCTATTACTAACATCAAAACACATCCTTTTCAGGAGGATGAGTATGTATATGTTTTAGGTTTTAACCAAGACTCTCTTCCTAAGATTTATCAAGATACTTCTTATATAACCGATTTGGATAAAAAAGAAGTGGATTTATACGATACAGAGTATTTGAATGAGAGAGAAAAGAAAGTAACGGCTTATCTTTTATCTCAAATTCAAAATCTTACGATTTCTTATAAACTATCTTCTCCTTTTCAAAAATATTATCCTTCTAGTATGATAGGTGACTATCACTTAGAAGTAAAAAGAGAAGAAGTAAATGATCAGGAGTACTCTAATCTATACAATCAGATAAGACTCGGGGAGATGCTAGATACGTATTACTTGTATGGAGAAAAAGATAAACATCTAGAAGATTATTATTCTCAGTATGAAGATATTTATAATACATATGATCATACCTTTACAGGAATTAACTTAGATTCTTTCTTAGAGAAATTAAGTTATCCTTTAAGACTTAGTTATACTTCTCTTAATTTTTATCAAGAATGTAAGTTTAAGTATTATTTGAATTCTATTTTAAAATTAGGAGACTATGAAGATACGTTTGCAGCTACGGTTGGTTCTTTATATCATGAAATCTTATCTTTATACAAGAAAGATGGTTTTGATTTAGACTATGAATGGAATAAGTACTTAGAATCGAAAGATTTGAGTTTAAAAGATACCGTTCTGTTAGTAAGAATTCGAAAAGACTTAGAAGAACTATTAAATGTCTTACAGGAACAACAAGCATACACAAAATTCAATCAAGAGTCTTATGAGAAAGCCATTTCTATTAAAGTAAGAGATGATATTGCAGTAGAGTTTATTGGGTTTGTTGATAAGATTATGTATTATCAAAAAGTTAGTGATACATATTTCAGTATTGTTGACTATAAAACAGGTAAGATTGATACCAATATTGAGCCAATGAAATATGGACTTCATATGCAGTTACCAATCTATTTATATTTAATTGAGAAGTCTCATATTTTTGATAGTCCTATTTTTACAGGTATTTATTATCAAAATATCTTATTTTCTTATCCTACTTGGAGTAAAGATTTAGAAAAAGAGAAAAAAGATCAATATAAATTAAAGGGATATTCTACAGAGAATACTGATAATCTCTCTTTATTTGATATTACTTATAAAGAGAGTGAACTCATTAAAAGTATGAAATATTCTGAAGAGAAAGGGTTTGATCGTTATAGTAAGACTTTATCCGATGAGATGGTTTATCAATTAACGAAATATACTGATAAAGTGATTCATGAGGCAACAGACTCTATTTTAAAAGGAGATTTTGCGATTAATCCAAAAGTTTACAATAAAGAAAATATTTCTTGTAAATACTGTAATTTCCAAGATATTTGTTATCATGATGCAGGAGATATTACGTATTTAGAAAAAGTAGAAGACTTTTCATTTCTTGGAGGTGAGGAGTAATGGCATGGACAAAAGAACAACAACAAGCAATTGATTTAGAAGGGACTAATATCTTAGTTTCTGCAGGAGCTGGTTCTGGTAAAACAGCTGTTTTAACAGAAAGAGTTAAGAGAAAAGTTCTTAGTGGAACTTCTGTTTCTAGACTTCTTGTTTTAACGTTTACGAATGCTGCTGCAGCAGAGATGAAAGAAAGAATCCGTAAAGCACTACAAAACACTCCAGGGTTAGAAAAAGAAGCTAGTAAGGTTGATAGTAGTTATATTACTACTTTTGACTCTTTTGCTTTATCAATGGTAAAAAAATATCATATGAGACTTCATGTACCTGACGATATTGGGATTACTGATGAAGTATTTATTAAATTAAAGAAACAAGAAATCTTAGATGAAATTTTTGATTGTCATTATGAAAAACCAAGTAAAGAGTTTCTTCAATTAATCCATGACTTCTGTTTAAAAGATGATCAAGGATTAAAAGAAGATATTTTAGGAGTTTATTCTAAAATAGAGTTAAAGTATGATAAAACAGAGTTTATTAAGAATTATATTTCTACTTTAACGAAAGAAAAAAATCAAAAATATTTAGAAGAGTATTTAGACTTCTTACATGAAAAACAAAATACTGTGAAAGAATTATTTACAGAATTAGAAAATTACTTTGAAGAAGATTTTATTACAGAATTTAGAGAAAATTATTATAAGTTTTTAAATGCAAAAACCTATGATGATTTCTTAAATGCAATGGACTATGAAACTGTAAGAATTCCGAAAGGCTCTTCTGAAGAGGGAAAAGCAATTAAAGGACAGATTGTTGATCTTGTCAAAGAATTTAAAGAGAATTATTTAAACTTTGAATCAGAAGAAGAGATTTTAAAGGGATTAGAATCTACAAAGAATCATCAAATGATTCTATTTGAAATCTTAGAACAATTTGATTCGATTTTAGAACACTATAAACAAAAAAATCAGATTTATACATTCCAAGATATTGCGAGAATGGCAATCAAAGTAGTTGAAGAGAATCCTGATATTCAAGAAGAATTAACCAATTCTTTTGATGAAATATTAGTAGATGAATATCAGGATACTTCTGATATTCAAGAAAAATTTATTTCTTT
>JAGCSA010000036.1 GCA_017964405.1 Bacilli bacterium | reverse complement strand
GAAATAAGATTTGATTACAGATAGATAGGTATTTTCATCTGCTCCATAATAGTTTTTAATTTGTGTAATTTGATCTTCTACATATTTTGTTTCTTCTTCCGTAGAGTCATATTTCTTTTCTAGAATACTGGTATCAATCATATCAATTAGGGTAGCAATATTATCTTCTTTAATTTTGTTATAGTATTCTGTTGCGGTAAATTTTTCTTCTGTTGTTGATACTGCTACTTTTGACCCGTTTTTAACTTCTATTTCTTTTCCACATCCTGTTAGTAATAGTGCTAAGGCTACTACTGCTCCTATTTTGATCATTTTTTTATTCATTTTCTTTCCTCCCGTACATGCTTTATCATATCATAATTTTTATTTACACTCAATGAAATAAAAAAACCTTTCGGTTTTTTATATTAATTTTTCATAGATAGTATCTAAATCTTCTACTTTTTCTTTATCATATTGGAAATCTGCATGATCTTCTGGATATCTTGGAATAAGATGAATATGATAATGTTTGATTTCTTGACCTAATTCATTGTTTTGAGCAAGGGTTAATCCTTCACAACCTAGTTTTTCTTTTAATTGTGGATATAGGGTTTCTTTTACTACTTTTAAACTATGAAGAATCACTTCTTCTTTGGTATCTCTCAAATCTACCATGTGTTCTTTGGAAAGTACCAATAAATGCCCATTTGTTGCGGGATTGATGTTCATAATGACTTTGATCAAATCATCTTCATAAATGGTTTTAGATGGTAATTCTCCTTTCATAATTTTACAAAATATACAATCTTTCATATTTCCTCCTATTTGTATGTTATTTTACTATTCTTTACTCTTTCTGTATTTTTTTGATGAATGATGTCATCGATGATTTCTTCTTTTTCTTCTAATTCTAAGAATTCTTCTGTTATGTTAGAAATCGTGATGGTTGTTGTTATATCTTCTTTGTTTACTAAGGTAATTTCATAATACTTTGGTGTGATTTCTTTTTCTTTGATTGGCTTAATTACTTTTTCTATTTCTTTGGTAACCCCTTCTTTTTCCCAAGAATCAATCTCTAATTCTTTTTCAATATAGTAATACTTTAAATGGATGAGATCTTCTTCTTTTAATAGACGTTCTTGTACTTTTTCTGAATATTTATTGAATGGTTTTATTTCATGGACTTTACAATCGATATTCGTTTCTTCTTGAATGGTATTTTCTATCGATTTGTTTAATGATGTTAGAAGAGTTTTTCCTTCTTCATAGTCTTTTTGATATGTATCCGTTATGTTTTTATTTTTATATTTCACTGTAAAATATAATTTTTTGTTTTCTTTTGACATGATTTTGGCTGTAAACTCATTGTTTTTGTATTTTACTTCTTCTTTATTGATATTGGATAGAATGTTTTCATAGTTTGTTTCTAAGTATTCGTCTATCTTTTTGGAGACTTTTGTCTTTAATAAATCTCCTTGTTTTTCATTGATTATTAATAATCCCAAGGAAACGATTACAATCATCATGAAGATTCCTCTTCCTAAGACGAGACTATTTTTTGTATTCATAATGCTTCACCACTATTTATTTTACAGGAATCTGTTTTCTTTTGCAATTTTTTGTAAAAAGTGTAATCTTTATGAAAATCTATTGTTTTGACAAAAAAACTGTGATATATTTATTAATAGATTAAAGTAGAATAATATTTAGGTGGTGTATTTATGAAGATACAGAGAGGAATCGTAAAATATAAAGATCGTAATGATATTGTATGTACATATGCATTAACAGATGATGGAAAACAATATTACTTTTTAGATGAGAATGATGAAAAGAAGTTTTCTAATGGAAATCGTATTGCAACAACGGCATTAGTAGAAGCAGTAGATCCAAATGTTAAATCTGCTAATGTTGGAGTTATCGATGGAAATGGGGTACCAGTTATTCCATTTGAGAACAGATCTATTAGACCAGTTAACGATAACGTTATTATTGTTGAAAAAGCGGTTCCTACTAGTCCAAGTGTTGTGAGTGCTAATGAAATGCGTAATGATCCTGCAGCAGCTGCTCAGTTAGTTTCTACACCAGCTACTATTAAGGATAAAATCAATGCACAAATGGGTACAGAGGGAAAATATCTATTTAATGATCAATTCTCTGAAGCTACTGTTTGTGATATTAGTGGAACAAATTTAGTAGGAGGAGAAACCTATAGTTTCATTAGTCAAGCAAATGATAAGTTGTATTTAAGTAAGAATACAGCTGATACTCCTGTTTCAGAGTTCTCATTAACGACTTATGAAATGTTAGCTGCTCCTGTTGCTACAGAGGCTCCTGTTGAAGCTACCCCTGCAGAAGCTGCTCCTGCAGTTCCTACTCCAGAGGCTGCTCCTATTGATGTAAGTACAACTGTTGTTGATCAACAAGTTATAGAAGGTGCTCTTGCTTCTCAAGCAACGGATGTAGCAGTTCCTGCTGCACCAGAGGGAGCTCCTGTTGAGGCTGCTCCAACAGATGTTGCACCTGCAGAGGCTACAGAAGAGCCTAAACATTTAATTATGACTTATAATGATAGTTTATCTACCGTTCAAGATGTTCCTGCTGAGACTACAGAGACGAAAGATGAAACGGTTGCTGATATTACAGAAGCAATGGCTGCTGCTACGGGAGCTACTCCAATTGGAGGAGACGTTCCTGCTGATGCACCAGTTGATGCTCCAGCAGAGACTACAGGAGAAGTAGATTTTGCTACTGCTGAGACAGAATCAAAAGAGGAAGCACCTGTTGATGCTCCTACTGGTGAATTCAGTACTTCTGATACCAGTATTTCAGATGATTTAAAAGCTTTTGCTGATGGATTTAGTGCTGATGAAGATGCTCCTAAAGAGGAAGCACCTGTTGATGAGACTACTAAAGAAGAAACCACTGAAAATGAAGTTACGGAAGAAGCTCCAGCAGAAGAGACTACAAATGAGGAAGAAACTACTGCAGAAGAAAAAGCAGAAGAGGAAGTTCCACCAATTGTAGAAGAAGATGAAAAAGAAGAAGTAACGGAAGAGGCTAAAGAAGAGCCTGTTGAAGATAAGGTTGAAGAAGAACCTGTAGAAGAGACAGCAGATGTTAAAGAAGAAACATTCTCTGATGCTGTTAAAGCTATGCCAGAGGATGAAGATACTGCTTCTCCAGTTACCATTGATGCAGAAACTGTTTTAGCAACAGTTGATCGTAATAAGAATGGTATTATTGATAGTAATGAGATTATGGTTCCTCAAAAAGTAGAACAAGAAGAACCAAAACCAGAGAGTGTTTTATCAGATATCTTTGCTACTCCTAAATCTACTGGATTTAGGAATCAAGCTCCTGCTCCTAGTTATAGTCGCCTACCATCTTATCCAACAGAAAGTTATGCTACTCCAAGTACTTATGGACGTGAATATTCTTCCTTCGGAGTAGAAAGAACTCCTGAAAGAATGGGATATAGTTCTTATGAGACTACAGGATCTAGAGACAATGTTATTGGTGATGCTGCTCGATATATGTCTGAATTAATTAGAGAAATTAGAGATTTAAGATCTGCTAATACAAAATATCAAGGTAAAGTAGAAAATCTTGAGTCTGAAAATCGTTCTTTAACTGGTAAGTTAAGAGCATTAGATGAAGCTAGTGATCGTTTACAAGCTAAAAATCAATCATTAGAGACAAAAGTTCATGAACTTGAGACTATGCTTGCAACGAGTGAAGAAAGAGTGAAGACAATGGCTGCTGGCAAACAAGATTTAGCTCGTATGTTAGCAGATGCTAGTGCTGTACTTGGTCCTGAGACAAAGTATGGTGGCTATAATGATGAGTTCTCTTATTTAAGAAGAGCTGCTTAATTAGAAATAAAAGAAATCAACTTTGTTGGTTTCTTTTTTGTTTTCTTTTCAAAAGTATGTTAAAATATAGTTGATTTTGTGTGTGATATGGAATCGAGGTGATTAGATGAATCGTGAAGATTTTCCTATGTTAAAAGAGGATATTGTTTATTTTGATAATGGAGCAACTACTTTAAAACCTCAATGTGTTATCGATCGTATGAATGAGTATTATTCTCATCATACTTCTAATATTCACCGAGGAGATTATGATGCAGCTGTTATTACCAATGAAGCTTATGATCATGTAAGAGATATTATTGGACATTTTGTTCATGCAGATCCTTCTTGTTGTATTTATACCAGTGGTACAACCATGTCTATTAATATGATTGTTTTTGGATATATGAGATATCATCTTCATAAAGGAGATGAAGTTTTATTAAATAAAGCAGAACATGCTTCTAATATTCTTCCTTGGATTCGTTTACAAGAAGAAATTGGGTTTACGATTCGCTATGTTCCTTTAGAAGACGATTATTCTCTTACTTTGGATTCTATCAAGTCTTGTGTGACTTCTCACACCAAGGTTATTAGTTTAGCACATGTAACGAATGTCATTGGGGATGTTCGTGATGTAGAATCCATTGGCTCTTATTGCCATGAAAACCATATTTTGTTCTGTGTAGATGGGGCACAAAGTGTTCCCCATATGAAGGTTGATTTTGAAAAATGTCATATGGATTTTTTAAGTTTTTCTGGTCATAAGATGTGTGGGCCAACTGGTGTTGGTGTTTTGATAGGAAGAAAAGAATTATTAGAAGAAATGAAACCTCTTTGTTATGGGGGAGGTATGAATGCCTCTTTTGAAGAAGATAATTCTTATGAATTAAAAGAGATTCCGATTCGTTTTGAAGCAGGAACTCCTCCGATTGCGGAAGTAATTGGATTAGGAGAGGCCATTCTTTATTTAGAGAGAATTGGTCTGGAGAAGATTCATCAATATGAGAAGGAATTAAAAGAATACTTATTATCGAAAGTAAAGGATATTCCTACGATTCGGGTTTATCATCAGAGTAGTGAAAGTGGTATTTTTTCTTTTAATATTAAAGGTGTTTTTGCACAAGATACGTCTATTTATTTAAATCATTATCATATCTATGTAAGAGCAGGAAATCATTGTGCTAAATTATTGAAAGATGTGATGGATGTTAAGAATACCGTACGTGTCAGTATGTATTTTTATAATACAAAAGAAGATGTTGATCGATTGATAGAGGCACTTCAAAATAGTGATCATCTCTATCAAATTGTATTGTAGGTGAAAGAATGGATGACAATTTAAGAAGAGAAATCATTCTCGATAATTATCAAGAACCTTTTCATAAAGGATTGGTAGAAGAGGATGGTTATTGTAAGATTAATACGAGTAGTAAAAGCTGTATTGATAATTTAGACTTTATTTTAAAGAAGAATGGTGATATAATAGAAGACATTCGATTTGACGGTGAGGCCTGTGCTATCAGCACTTCTGCTTCTTCTATTCTCATTCGCAAGTTAATTGGGAAGAAGGAAGAGGAGGCTATTCAAATATTAGAGAATTATCGTAATATGATTGAGGAAAAAGAATATGATGAAGAACTTCTAGGAGAACTTACTGTTTATGATCAAATCTCTAAGCAACCAAATCGTAAAAATTGTGCTTTGCTACCAAATGTAGCAATCGAAAAATTATTGGGGGTAATGAATCATGGAAAACAACATGCTTCAGACGAAGAATTTAAGACTTGCTAGGGTTAAATGGTTTGATGTAGATCATAATGGAGCTGAATTAGATGGACAATTTGCTTATGCTTTTTTGCAGAAAGCAGGAGATGTTTATTTTAATCTATTTGATCTAACAGATAATCTTCCTGTATTAGACCGAACTCCTTATCCAAATGTTTTATCTAATGGAGAAGAGTATGGGAACAAATTACGTCATGTTTCCGGAGAGCTTACAACAGGACCTTGTTATGTTATAGAAAAGGTTTCTGTTCCAGAGATGTTTTCTGGAAAAGATGAGATTTCTATGAGTCAATTGCAAAATTATATTCTTTATTCTGAAAAATTCTTTGTAGATCGTATTTCAATTATTCAAGGATTAGAATTTTCTCGTAGAGGAGCCTTCTTTAAGAAGATGTTACGTGATATGAAGAAAAAGAATCAATTGAAAGCATTTATGGCTAGTCATGAAATAGGAAGAGAATATCAAAAATAGAAATTCTATGGAATTTCTTTTTTTATGGTTTTTTCTCTTTCCTTTTTTCTTTTTCTCTCTAAGAAAATATATTTTTCTTCTGATTTTTGTATTCAATTTACGTTTTTCGTGATTTGAAGTGTATTTGATTTTGTAATAAGATACTCCCTCGAAAGGAGGTGAGTTATGCTGAATCAAATTGTATTAGTAGGAAGATTAACACGAGATATTGTTGTGAATAAAGCAGATAGTGGCAGTAAGGTTGCTACGATTTCTCTTGCTATACCTCGTAGTTTTAAAAATAGTGATGGAACATATGATACGGATTTTATTGATTGTACTGCTTTTGATTTGGTTGCTGAAAATACGGCAGAATACTGTTTTAAAGGAGATATCGTGGGAGTGAAAGGGCGCGTTCAATCTCGTGTTATTGAAAAGGAAGATCATAAAGAGACGATTATGGAAATCATTTGTGAAAAAGTAACCTTTCTATCTAGTCATTCGAAAGAAGGAGAAGAAGAGAAATAGACTGACGTCAAGCGTCAGTCTTTTTATTGCTTTTTCTCTCTTGCATGTTGTACAATAATATTAGAATGGAATCTTGTTAGGAGGTTTATCTATGAATGGAGAAGAACAACTTGTTGAATTAGAAGAGGAAGAAATTCCTACTGCACAAGCAGAAGGTAATGATTCTGGATTAAATGATGTTATTCCTTGTGAACCTGTTACTTTTAGTGATGAGCAGATGGATTTTGGTGTGATGGGTGAATATAATGATGGTTTCTATGATACGATGGAAGAAGCTGCCACGACACCTGCTGTTGTACCATTAGATCAGATGGTTGATATTGCTCCTCATACAGTAGAGGGTACTTCTAATGAGTTAGAAGAAGTGGATATTCCACAAGAAGATAATAAACCAGATGATAATCAATTAGATGATGTAGTTGCTTAGAAGAACGATTTCTCGTTCTTTTTTTTATTGTATATGGTATAATTTTTTTAGGATAGGTGAGGAAAATGGATATCGTTGTTAGAAAATATGAAGAGTCTGATTATGAAGGAGCAAGTCGTCTATTAAAAGAAGCTTTTGATTATGAAAAAAGCCCTATATCCGATCAACGAGTACATGAATTTGTTGCTTGTATGGATCGTAAGATTGTTGGATATTTTAACTTAATGGAAGAAGTAGATGTTATTCGTAATTTTAAAATCTTTCATGTTGGATATGTTTGTGTAGATAGTACTTGTAGAGGACAAGGTATTGGTAATCAGATGATGCAGTTTGCGATTACTTATGCGACGGAAAAGGGAGGAGCTCGTATGGAGCTTACTTCTGGGAATCAAAGAGTGGCTGCCCATAAACTATATTTATCTTTAGGGTTTGTCAAACGAGATACAACGGTATTTCGAAAGGAGTTATTATGATCCTGGATATAATTAATAAGAAACGATTAGGAAAAGAATTATCTTATCAAGAATTAGATACGATTTTTAATGGTTATTTAAAGGGAGATGTTGCGGATTACCAGATGAGTGCTCTTTTAATGGCTATTTGTATTAATGGTATGACAGATGAAGAGATTTTTGCTTTAACAAAAATTTTTATTGATAGTGGAGATATCTTAGATTTTAGTGATTTACCAGGTATTAAAGTTGATAAACATTCTACTGGTGGTATTGGAGATAAGACGACTTTAGTCATTGTTCCCATTGTGGCAGCTTGTGGTTGCCCTGTTGTGAAAATGAGCGGTAGAGGTCTTGGATATACGGGAGGTACGATTGATAAATTAGAAAGTATTCCTGGATATCGAATTGATTTATCCGATGATGAAATCTTAAAACAGGTCTATGATATCGGTCTTGTTGTTACGGGACAAACGGGAGATTTAGTTCCTATGGATAAAGCAATCTATGCCTTAAGAGATGTTACATCTACGGTTTCTTCTATCCCATTAATTGCATCTAGTATTATGAGTAAGAAGATTGCGGGAGGAGCCGATAAGATTTTAATTGATATTAAAGTGGGAAATGGAGCTTTGTTAAGTAATCGAGAAGATGCCAAGAAACTCGGAGATTTGATGATTCGTATTGGAGAATACTATGGTAGAGAAGTTCGTACGATTTTGAGTGATATGAATACTCCTCTTGGAAAGACGATTGGAAATAGTTTGGAAGTTTTAGAGGCAATCGATGTATTAAGAGGTGTAGAAAAAGACAATCCTCTTGTAGATTTATGTGTTACGTTAGCATCTAATATGGTAAGTATGTCTCTTGATATTCCTGTCAAAGAAGCAAAGGAAAAGGTATTAGAAGTCATTCAAAATGGATCTGCTTATCATAAGTTTGAAGAAATGGTTCAAAGACAAGGTGGTAATCTTTCGAAAGTGAAAGTCAGCAACCATGTTTATTTCTTAAAATCTCCGAAAAAAGGTGTCATTCAAAAGATTGATGCTTTGGAGTTTGGAAAACTTGCTTTATACTTGGGAGCTGGTAAGATGAGCATGGATGATTCTATTGACTATACGGTTGGTGTCAAACTCAATAAATTACTAGGAGAAACGGTTAAAAAAGGAGAGGTTTTAGCAACCTTATATTATAAAAAGAAACTTCCTGAGATTGTATTTGACAATCTTTACAAAATCGATTAATTTTTGTTTGAATTTATAGAAATTATGATATAATGTATTTATAAGGTAAGGTGAATATTATGGAAAAGATTTATGAGGAGAAAAGTTTAAGTCAACAAAAACCAAAAAGAATTAGTTTTTCGATTGTATTGTCCTTTGTTGTTGCTTTATTTGCAATTGTTTCCTTAATTGCTGTTGGATTTAATCAAATCAGTTATGCAGCTCCTAGTGAAACAATGACATTACATTTCGGAATGTTTGGTACCACACCAGCTGCTGTTTTAGGTCAAGGTGATGCTGGAACAATTCGTGTACCAATGATGTTTATGGATTCAGATGATGCAGATACTGCTACGAAACCTTTATTCTGTATCCAACAAGGAGAAGATCCTACAGATGAGTCAGGTGCTTATACTAGTCAAGGTGAAAAAATGGTAGACTTTGGTCTTGTTTATATTATGAACAAGAGTAGAGTTTTAGGAGGATCTGGAATTGTTCCTTCTACTGTTACAAAGCCTAATGGTAGTCAATTGGAACCATCTGAATTAAAATATTTGGAAACATTTGCTACGCAAATAGCTGTTTGGATGTACATGTATATTGAATATCCTGCTGGTAGTCCTTATCATGGAAATTTGGAAGCAGAACATCGTTTAGATATTATTCATGGACCAATTAGTGTTTATTCTACGAAGAGTGCTGGAAACATCCTATATAGTGGAAACTTATATGATAATTATATTGCTCCTGTTGTTGATGAAGCACGTAGTGCTACTAATAGAAAAACGGCTGTTGCTAGTTTGGCTTCTAAGAATATTTCTTTAGTAGATGATGATACTACTTATCAAACGGATAAAATTTCAGTTGTTGCAAATCCTGCTTCTGACTTAGTTAACTATTCTGTTGATTTAAGTGGATTAGATGGAGCTTATGTTGTTGATAAAGATGGTAATAGAAAATCAAATTTAGATACGTTTGCGCCAGGGGATTATTTCTATATCCGTGTTCCTGTTAATAAGGTTACGGGAGATTCAACGAAAGCAAAACTTACCATTGTTGGTGAATTTAGAAATTATCTTGGTGGTGAAGCATATGTTGCTACCGGAGCTCAATCTGTTGTTTCTGTAACCTATGAAAATTATAGAATTTATAATGATTCAGAAGTTAACTTTATGGTTACTCCTGATACAGGAATGACGACTGCTCAAACCATTTACTTTATTGGTCTAATTGTATTGCTATGCGGTGTTGGAATTATCTATGCAAATGCAAAACCAGTTGAAGAAAAGTAAGAGAATGAAAAAGAGCCAGGCATTGCTGATTGGCTCTTTACTTGTTTTTGGGGGTAGTATTGTTTTATCTTGGAACTATTTACTTCGTATGAGAGAAGAAGTTTTCTCCGAGATGAAACTTGCTATGACGGATTCTCTTCCTGTTACCCAGGAACAACAAACCGAGGGTGGACCTGTTTCCGGTGGGGAACCTGAATATTATGAAAATTATACAATAGATTATAGTAAGTATTATGGAGTATTAGAAATACCAAGAATTGGTTTAAAAAGGGGATTCTATAACGTTGGTTCAAGATATAATAATATTGAATCCAATGTAACAATGGTTGAAGGATCTGTTTCTCCTAGTGAAGGAAATGGAAATTTAATCTTAATGGCACATTCTGGAGATTCTTACATTTCTTTCTTTGCATATCTTTATCGACTAGGAGTAGGAGACGACTGTTATATTACATTAAGTGGTGTAACGTATCATTATCAAATTGTCGATATTTATGATGTTAATAAATCCGGTTTAATGGTTTTAGATTGGAATCCAAATAATCGGAATCTTACCTTGGTTACTTGTACCAAAGATAGTGATACCTTACAAACTGTATACGTTGCTGAATATATTGGCTAGAAGAAGGTGATCATATGAACTTATCTTTATTGGGAAAACTAGGTGTTATTTTTCACTATATTTTTTCTTCTTTTCTTTCCCTTGAGATGTTTTTGATCAGTCTTCTTTTATTTATTATTTTAATTTATAATTTAAAAAGAAATAATCGTTTAGTACAAATTGTAGCGATTGGTATTTATTTAGGATTTGTGATTGGAATCTTTGTTAGTTATACGACGTATGTACAAAGTTCTATTAATTCTTTTGTAAAAGAAATCATGAATTATATCTATTTTCCATCGACGATTATTTATTTCTTTATTATTGTATTTGTTACGATTATGATGATTTATACCTTGTTTAGTAAGAAACTATCTCTCTTTAAAAAGATTGTGAATTTCTCTGTATTTAGTATTCTATATTTCTTTTTCATGTCTTTCTTAACACTATCTGCTTATGATGGATATGATTTAGTTGATATGGTTTCTTTATATGAGAACGATGTGATTTTATCTTTAGTACAAGTTAGTAATCTTTTATTATTTGTATGGCTACTCTTTACAGGGTTTTATCATTTATATTTATATTTTAAGAAAAAATATGATCAATAAAAGAGACTGGTTTTACCAGTCTTTTATTTTGGTTGCATAATACTCTTCAAATGAAATGTTATTCTCATGAATATAAGTAGCAGCTTCTACTCCTACATATCGGTAATGCCATGATTCATAGGAGTATCCTGTTTCATTTTCTTTCTCTTTTGGAAATCTTAGAATAAATCCATATTCATGAGCATGTTCTTGCATCCAAGAAAATTCTTTTGTTCTTTCAAAATTGATATAGTTTTCTACTTTGTTATAGACATCGACTGCTAGTCCCGTTTGATGTTCTGAATGACCGGGTCTACCAGAATAGGTGTCTGCTTTTTCTTCTCCATCTTGTTTTACATAACGTTTATATAAATCAACTTGATAAGAATAACTTCTATAGGTAGACATTGCGATAATATTTAAATTGTTCTTTTTCGCATCACTGGATAGTTGTTCAAAGGCTTCTTTTGCTACATCGACCATTCTCATATTACTTAGGGCATATTGTCTACTGATGGGTTCTAGATTATCTGGTACATAGTCTTTTTCTAAATAATAATATTTATTGACTAATACATTTTCGGTATTGGTATTTCTTGCAGGAAGGATGTTTTCATAGGGAGTCTGATCTAAATTCATATTGACCTCTTTAATGACTTGTGTCATTTCTAATTCTGGATGAATTCTTTTGTAGGCAATATATCGATCAATAGATTCTTCATTCCAATAGTCTATCTGTTCATCTATATG
>JAGCSA010000035.1 GCA_017964405.1 Bacilli bacterium | reverse complement strand
GTTCACCATTTAATGTTTGATGTCCTTCTTGGATACATACTTCACCAGCTCTGTTAGAGTCATCTGTACATCATGTTTTAGGTACATATACATCCACGCCACCAACAGCATCTACTAATTTAACTAAACCTTTAAAATTAATCTTGGCATAGTAATCAATATGAACATCAAAATAATCTTGAATCGTATTGATCATACAATCATTACCATAGGCAGCTGCATGAGTAATCTTATTCTCTGGATGTCCACCCCAACAAGCAATTGGAATATAACTATCTCTTGGAATGGATAACATCGTTGCATTCAATGTCTTTGGATTGAATGTAATTAAGATTAAGGTATCACCATTCGCAATCGCATTCTTTTCTAGAACTTCATCGGTAGAATCAATTCCCATTAAGAGAATAGTGAAAGGTTCTGTTACACTCTTTCCAGAAGAAGCTGTTTCAATAGAAGAGACAGCAGCTTTCTTCATCGTCTTACTAGCTTTTCCAATAATCTTTGTATCAGTTTCAATATTTTCATATCCTGTAATATTCGAAAACATCGATACATATCCACTTGGTACAAACATACCACCAAGTTCTTTTGCATATAAGTCAGCTAACATAGAAGTATAATCTTCGTATTCTTTAATTTCATTATAATCTTGTAATTTATATTTTCGAATCATCTCTTGTGGAATAATATATCCATCTGGATTCTTTTCATCATTTAAAATACCAATCGTAAGATCACTAGCTGTTTTAATATCCGTAGCAGGATTACTTGCCATTACTACTAAATAAGAAGTATAGGTAACATCCGTCTTATTAACACTACTAACTTTCGAATAAACAAAGTTTAAGGCATAAGCAATTCCAAAACAGATTACAGCATAGATTAATAACCAAATCATATACGGAATCTTATGAGGTTTCTTCTTTGTTTTTCCTCTAACAATCTTTGTTAATTTCCAAATTAAATGAAGATCATATAATCCCATCAATCCCATAATAATATATCGGATGATAGATTCTACTCCATCAAATAAAAAAATCTCATAGATTGCAAGTCCACTTGTAATAAGTGCAATGATTAAAAACAGAATCATAATCTTATGAAGTATTCTTCCTTCTTTTTTTGCCATAATCACCCTCCATACATTTATACACTTATTATAAATTATACCGAAAAAGCTCTTATTTTTCAACCCAAGAAGGGATATTGTATGAAATAAAAAAAATATGACAAAAATGTCTTTGTCAAAAGATGTAAAACCTTGTTTTTTCATAAGAATTCCTTTCTTTACAAACCTAATACTGATATAATAAAGATAAGGAAATAGGAGGTGTATACAATGAAAAAGAAATTATTCTTCTTAACAATTTTTTTTACATGTATTTTTACGTGTAAAAATGTATATGCCTTTGACGTAAATAATTATAAGTATAAATCCTTATGTGGAAACTATGAAGTGGCTGGATTCCATGGAGATGGATATATCGATCCGGTTGCTTGTTTTAGTAACTATGATGAAGCAAAAGCCTTCATGAAAAATAACGGGGCAGATGATTTAGCAATCTTAACGTACTTTGATGGTGGGAATAAGATTATTGATGCCAATATGGCATTATTAGACTTAAGTGTAAATCCAACCCAATTAACTTACTTCTATGAGAACAGTGAATTAACATCTCGTCAATATACCTATATGGATACTGGTTCCTTATATGGAGGAGTCGATGGAGGTTTCTTGGACTCCGCTTGGTCCAATGCCAAAGGAAAATGGGTTGCGAGAGTTCGTATTGGGAACTTTACCGGATGGATTCCCGCAGAAGCTTATGAAATTGTTCCCATTACTTGGATTAAATCCTACAGTCACTATACTGTAACCGATGATATTATTAGACATAACTATGTAACAAAGATTCAAAATGAATATCGTTCTTCTGGAGGAAACACAATTGGTCCAAAACCAGAGATGTTAGATCCAGGAGTGTACTACAGTTATGATGGTCACTATTTCTATAGTTCTATTGAACAATTAATGAGAGACTATAAGAACAATACATTTGTGAATGCATTCAACTGGGGAAATGTATATTATAACTATTATCAGTATTTATCGAACCATACGAGAACTGCTTATTCCAGTGTTAATATTGATGAATATATCAGAAATAATATGGGATATTCCAAAGATGTTTATGGACATATTGCAAGTGATGGTACTTCAAAATTATATGGTTCTGGAACATTCTTCTATTATGCACAAGAAAAATATGGAGTAAATGCTATTCTATCCTTAAGTTTAAGTAGAAATGAAACAGCAAACGGTAGAAGTTATCTAGCAGTTAATAAAAATAATGGATTTGGACTAAATGCAGTCGATTCGAATCCAATTAATGGAGCAAACTGGTATGCAACCTTTGGAAGTAGTATTTTAGGATATGCTTCTAAATGGATTACATATGGATTTGCTCATCCAAGAGATTGGAGATATTTTGGACCACAATTTGGAGATAAATGGATTGGTATGAATGTAAAATATGCATCTGATACCTATTGGTCTGAAAAGATGGCTTCTAACTATTTTAATCTAGATAGAGCCCTAGGTCTACAAGATTATAACTATTATCAATTAGGAGTCTTATATAGACCAACGAATGCTTATAGTGAACCATCTACTTCTTCTAAATTTATTTACCAATATCCAGAAGCAGAAGATGCTGTTGTCATTGTAGATGAAGTGACAGTAGGAAATGAAAAATGGTATAAAGTAGTCAGTGACTTAAATTTAGATGCTAACTTTAATGAAATTACATCTGGTCCATATAATTGGAATTCTTATGTATATGTAAAAGCAGAAAATGTTTATAAGATCAACAAAGGTAAAAATGGATATATTAGTCCAAATGAAGTAACAGAGTATCAAAATAGTCACTATGAATATGATTTATTAGTAGAGGGAGGAACCTTCTATCCAAAAGTAGGAATATCTACCAAGGATACACCATACTATTATGATTCTTCTCTAACATCTAGTAAGGGACAAACTCTATTAAAAGATAGATATGTCATTGTACATGCGATTGCAAAACTAAACAACCAACCAGTTTCCTACTTGGTAACGAGTGATTATTTCTATGATCAAAAACATTGGGTATCCGCAGACTCTATTCGTCTAACAAATACAGCTTATGGAAGAGTCATTGTCGATACCAGTGATAATCAATATACATGGGTAAACTATAATACAGAAGATGCTTATTATTCGATCATTGGAGGATTATATTCTTACTCTTATGTACCAGTGTTAGAATCTGTCCAAGTAGGAAATGATGTTTGGTATAAAGTACCAGTCAGTCTATCAACCTATGAGAATGTTTATGGATATACCTTATCAAAATATAGTGATTATATTCGTATAGATTTATCCACATCTGTTGTGGAAAAACATGCACCAGTGATTTCAGCTGTGGATAAAACAATTTATGAAAATCAAGAGTTTGATCCAATGAAAGAAGTAACAGCATGGGATAACGAAGATGGAGATCTAACAAGTAAGATTGAAATTACCAATAATACGGTTAATAACAAAGTAGCTGGTACTTATGAAGTAACATATAAAGTAGTAGACAGTGATCTTCAAGAGACAACGATTACAATTCATGTCTACGTAAAAGAAAATCATGCACCAGTAATTACAGCAACCGATAAGACATATTTAAAAGATCAAACTTATGATGAATTAGAAGGAGTTACTGCTTATGATGAAGAGGATGGAGATCTAACCAAACAAATTCAAATTGCAGAAACAACGATTCAAATTCATCAAGTAGGTACCTATAAAGTCATCTATGAAGTAGTAGATTCTATGGGGAAAAAGGCAACCAAAGAAATCAAAGTAAAAGTAGTAGAAGAAGCTCAACCAGAAGAAGATACATTAGAAGAAGGAGACTTCAGTCTAGAAGAATTAACATATGATTCTAAAACACAGAAGTTCTTTATCAGTGGATATCTAACAATCAAAAATCAAAACAATGTTAATAAAACATACTTCTTAGAATTAAAAGATAAGAATAAAGAGAAAACCTATCAGGTTCCAGTAGATGCATGGACAACAAATACTCCATATGATCTAGGAACAGTAAATGGTAAAACTTATACCGATTCTTGGTTCAAAGGAAATATTGAATTAAAAGACATTCCAAATGGAGATTATGAATTATATATGGTAGCTCGTAGTAATAAATATTACACAAGAGTAGTTATTGATAACTTCTTTGGATTAGATATCGTAAAAAGAGTAGAAGATAATACACATGGATATAATTTTAAAACCATCCAAGAATTAGTGATTCAACCAGTAGAGTTAGAGATTCGAAATGAATTATATACAACTTCTAATTCTCCTACTTATCGTAGTATGACTAATGAATTTGATACCATTGAATGGAAAGGTAATAATCTTTATATCAAAGCATTCTCTTATAACTATAATGGTATTTATGCCTCTCCTCTAACAATTACTAGAAAAGTAATCTTAGAGAACACCAATACGTTTGAACAAGAAGTATTCGATGTAGGATGCATGAAGGGACCATTTGAAATTAAAACAACCGATAAATTAGATAAGACCTATGCTTGGTATGAAAAAGAATTAGATCTATCGAATTTAGAAAAAGGTACTTATAGTATATTGGTATATACAAAGACAGCCAATGCAGAAGACTATGGAGAATTAACCGATATGTTTGAAGAGTTAAATGCAAAGAAAACAATCAATGGAAAAGAATATACCATTACATATAACAGAGATCGATTAGATCGATTAGAACTAACAATAAAATAAAAAAGACAGAAACATCTGTCTTTTTTTATGATATACTGAAACTAAGGAGGATACTATGAAAAAGAAAATATTTTATATCGTTTTATTAGGCATCATTACTCTCTCAATGACAGGTTGTTTAGGAGGAGGAACAACACCACCAGCTGAAAAGCTATTTAAAACTGTGATTACAGCAAATCAACTAGATACCATGGAAGAAATTACAGGACTTGCTTTTGTAGAAGAAAAGGAAGAGCTTGCAGTAAGTGATTTCACAGAAGAAAAGAAGAGTGAAATTGCAAGATTCTTAATCAAAGACAAAGCATTAGAAGAAGTATCTGGTTCTTCTATGACACAAGAATTCCAAAAGTATTTTGGAGAAGATCAAACGATAGAATTTACAGATGTTAAATGTAATATGGAGCATGATAGTGAAGAAGAACAAACTATCTATATCTTTGATAAAGAAAAAGACAAATATGTTTATAATGAGAAACATCCAGGACATGGTGGTGGAGGAACAAACTTTATTGGTTCTAAAATCAAATTTGAATCATTAGAAGTAGAAGGAAATACGTATCAATATAAAGTAAAAATACTATTCTATGGAAATGCACTTTGCTATGACATTGGTGGATGTGAATATGGAAAAGGATACAAGTCTTATAAAGATGCTAAAAATGAAACCAATCCATTGCTAACAATCGATGAGAATGAAAAGTATTTAGTAACAGATTGGGATAGTGGGTTCCAACATAGTGATTTAGAGAAAGTAATGGATGACTACTTTGATCAATTAGATACTTATCAATTTATTTTCTATAAAAATGGAGATAATTTAGTATTCAAAGAATATAAGAAAAGTTAGAAAGAAGTGATGCATCACTTCTTTTTTATGTTATACTGAAAATGAGGTGATAGGATGGAAGCACTTATGAGAAAATATGCAACTGTATTATTAGAGTCTTGTCTAAAACTAGAGAAAGAACAACCACTATTTATTAGTTTTAATATTGAAAGAATTGACTTTGCAAGAGTAGTAGCAGAAGTTGCTTTTGAAATGGGAATAAAAGATTTATACTTTGATTCCTCTGATCCTTATCTAAAGCATGAAGCTTTAAAAAACTTAGAAATTGATGAATTAAAAGATTTATCTTTCTGGAATAAAGAAATGTGGAATGTATATGCGAAGAAGAAAGCAGCCTTTCTTATGTTAGCATCCGAAATGCCTGGATTAATGAAAGATATTGATCCAGAGAAGATTAAAGAAATGACGAAGTATTCTTATAAGACAAGAAAGACATTTGATAAGATGAGAGATAAATCAGAATTATCTTGGTGTATTGCAGCAGTCCCTACAACAGGATGGGCAAAAGCAATCTTTCCAGACTCCAAAGATCCTGTAACAGATTTATGGAATTTAATCTTTGATATCTGTCATATGAGAGAAGAAGATCCTACGAAAACATGGAATGAAAAAATGAAAAGATTAACGACTCGTAGTAATAAATTAACGAACTATCAGTTTAAAAAGTTAATCTATCAAAGTTCCAATGGAACAAACTTTTCAGTAGAACTTCCCAAAAACCATATTTGGGCTTCTGGAAAATCATGGATTAATAATAAAAAAGAAGTATTAGTAAACTTCCCAACAGAAGAAGTATTTACTTCCCCAGATAAGAATACGGCAAATGGAATTGTTTATGCATCAAAGCCATTAGCTTACCAAGAAGTATTAATCAAAGATTTCTGGATCACATTTAAAGATGGAAAAGTCGTAAATTTTGATGCAAAAGAAGGAAAAGAAACCTTAGAGAAAATGATTCATCTATGTGAGAATTCCAACTACTTAGGAGAAGTAGCCTTAGTACCATTTCATTCTGCCATCTCTAACACGAATAAAGTATTCCTAGAGACTCTTTTCGATGAGAATGCCTCTTGTCATATAGCATTAGGAGATTCCTTCCCAGAATGCATAGAAAAAGGAGAAAAACAAAGTAAAAAGAAACTACAAAGAGATTATGGATTAAATAAATGTGATTCTCATGTAGACTTTATGATTGGAACAAAAGATTTATCTGTAACAGGAATCACAGAAGAAGGAAAAGGAATCCCAATCATAGAGAATGGAGATTTCACAAAAGAATTTGAATAAAAAAAAGAAGACAAAGTCTTCTTTTTTATTATCCTGCTAACCACAAATATACAGTACTACAAGAAGTAGTATTTCCTCCAGAGAAGGAATCATATCCAGGAACAACTTTTCCTGGGGTTAAACCAGAATCAGCAACACTTCTTACTTGAACATTAATACCAGGACAAAGTCCTTCAATATAAGAGATAACAGCATTCGCAGTAGCTGTATAACCAGCATTTGCTTTTACTTGTTGAGAAATAACATCTTTTAATCCAGCACTTGGAATCGTACAGTCATTACAAGATGGAGTAGGTTCTACACTAGGACTTGGTTCTACACTTGGAGAAGGACTAGGGTTTGTATTGCCACCTCCACCAGATGGAGTTCCACCACTACCAGAGTTACCACCATTTCCATTACTTAACGTAATCGTAACGGTTGTTCCAGAAGAAACAGCACTACCAGAACTAATCGATTGTCCAATAACCGTATCTTTGGAAGCACTGTTATTCTTATAAGCAAAGTTATAATTTAATCCAGCATTTTTAAGTTTTTTAATCGCTTCACTCTTACTTAGTCCCTTTAAGTTAGGAACCGTCGTTTGAGCACCATCACTGATTGTTACAACAATCGCATCATCATTCTTTAATACCGTACCTGTCTTATAAGAGAACTCAATAACTTCTCCTGCAGGAACACTATCACTAAATTCATGACGAACTTCGTATTTAATGCCATATTTATCAGCCCATGTATAGAAAGAATCAATATTCTTAAACTTAGGCATCTTTAAACTTCCAAGAGAAAGAACAACTTTAATATAAGTACCTTGTTCTACAACATCTCCCTTTTCTTTATCGATGGAAATGACTTTTCCTTTTTTAACGGTATCATCATATTGATCAATAAACTCTAATTTTAAATGATTTTCAATGGCCCATTCTGTTAATTCTTCTACACTCTTACCACTTAAATCAGGAATTTCAATCTTTGGACCTTTACTAATCGTAACTTGAATCTTATCTCCATTAACCGTAACAACCGTACCAGGAGTAACACTTTGTTTAATACCATGACCTTTTGAAATAACATCAGAGAAGTCATAAACAAAATCATAATTTAAACGATTCTGTTTCATATAAAATTCAATTTCAAATTTTGTTTTATCAGTCATATCCATTAACGTAACTTCATTGGAATTTCCTTCATCTCCATAAGAGAATACTAATTTTAATTCCTCATTTCTTCTTAAGTTACCACTCTTACTTTGTTCAATAACTGTATCTTTTACTTGATCAGAATCTACAAATTCTACAATCACATTACTTAAATGATTACTTAATACATAGTTAATCACTCTTTCACTATCCCAAGTTAACATACTAGGAACAATGATTTCTTTATAAGGATTAGGACCTTCACTAATAGAAACAACAATCTCATCTATATCTTTAATATTGGTACCTTCTTTGATACTTTGACTAATAATCTCATATTCAGGAACCATATCACTATATTCATATTCTTGTGTAACTTTAATATTATTTTGATTAGCCCATTTCACAACATCCGTTAAAGTCTTTCCAGTAAAATTCTGTACTTTATTTTGAAAAACTTTAATCGTATTATCAGGGAAATTCATACTGAGTACAAAGAACAATAGTAATAATAAGGTACATAAGTAAACAGGAGCTTCATTCTTTCTCTGAGAAGTAATACATACAATTAAGAATAAGATAGAAAATAAACTTAAAACAGCTCCACTAATAATTTGATAAACACTGCTATTTTGATTCATTAATACAGCAACAAAATAAGCAACAGCAGAGAAAATTGTACCAAGAATTAATAAGATTAGAGGAGCACTAATAGGAGACTTATACGTATAATCTTTTTCTTTGGTAGGGCGATCTTTTTGAAAAGACTTTAAATCTTCTTCAAATTCCTCTTTAATCTTATCCATGATTTCTGTATCAATAGACTCTGTCTCTTCAGAAACTTTTTCTTCTTTGACAGCTTCTTCCTTCTTTTCTTCCTTAACAGGTTCTTCTTCTTTTTCTACTTCTTCATCCACTATCTTTTTTGTTTTCAGAGTATCTCCCCAAAAATCTTCATCAGCAGTTTCTTTAAATGCTTGATCAATCTCGTCAATTAATTCATCTGCTTGGATAGGTTTCTTTTTTTTCTTAATGCCATTTGTGACATCTTTTTGACTGTATGCCATACACATACCTCCAATCCTATCTTCATTTTACTAGAAATAGACGTAAAAGTCTATTGATTGAAGACCGTTTGACAGTAGGAAATACGGAATTTGACAGAAACAAAATAATAGTTTTTTCAAACAGTTCATGATATAATTTTTTTGAAGAGGATGATAAATATGAAAGAATGGATCAAAACCAATATCAATAAAATAGTCGCTTTATTTATAATCTTGCAACCAATTCTAGATGTATTAACAGGAGTCTGTGTCAATACCCTTCATTGGAATATTACGATTGGTGTTGTGATCAGAATTCTATTCTTAGCTTTTATTTGTATGGTATCTCTATTTTTCTTTCAAAAGAAAAAGTTATGGATTCCATATCTATTAATAGGACTCTATTTTATCCTCTATGTAGTAGGAATGGTTCTCTATAAAGATTCCAGTTTATTAACAGAAATACAAAATCTAGTAAGAGCATTCTACTTCCCAATTCTATTAATATCTTTATATGCAATCAAAGATCAAATCCGTATTAGTAATCTAACATTCTTAACGATGATTCTATTCTATATTGTATTAATCTTTATCCCAACCATTATTGGAATCGGATATAAGTCTTATCAAATTACCAAAGTAGGAACCCTAGGATTCTTTAATTCTGCGAATGAAATCAGTGGAATTATTTCCATCCTAACACCTATCTTATTTGTAGTATTCTATAAATCAAAAAAATGGATTCCTATTGTCATATTTACCATTATGTATTTAGTTGTCATCTTAATGGTAGGAACCAAAACTCCTTTATTATCCTTAATCATCACATCCGGTATTAGTGTTCTCTATCTATGGAATTTTTTCCGAAAGAAGAAACAATATTTCTATATCGTATCTTCGATTGGAATTATCTTAGTTGCTTGTATCGGAATGATTATTATTATCCCAAAAACAAACTTCTATAAAAACATTAAAACTCATTTAAATTATTTAGGATTAGAACATGTAACAGAAGTATTCCAAGACAAAGAATTAGTCGATCATTTTATCTTTAGTTCTAGAATTAAATTCATGAAGAATAAAGCTTATATTTATAAGAAATCCAATCTATATGAAAAATTATTTGGAATTGGTTATATCAATGATGAAAGAGAAACAAAACAGATTGAAATGGATTATTTTGATATCTATTATAGTCATGGAGTCATAGGATTCTTACTATACTTTATTTTAATCTTAATCGTTTTATATCAAGTATTAGATAATCGAAAAACAAAAGGATATGAAAATGGAATGAGGTTAACATCCTTCTTCTTAATCATTTTCTTATCGTTCTTTACAGGTCATATCATAACAGCACCTGCTGTAAGCTTTATTGTGATATTACTATTCATGTCCTTAGAAAAAAGAGAGAAAAAAGACTTATTCTTTACTGGATATAATCTCGCAATTGGGGGAATTGAAAAAGCACAAGTAGTCTTATTTAAAAATATAGATTTTGAAAAATACAATGTCACATTAATGTTAGAGAAAAAAGAAGGAGAATTCTTAGAAAAAGTAAATCCAAATGTAAAAGTAAGAGAAATGAGAGTCAGTGAAAACAAAGACGTCTTAATCAGAAAATGCATTAACTTCACAAGAAAATTAATCTTTAAAATCTTTGAATATGATAATTATGATTTTAGTTGTTGTTATACAACCTATAGTTATAGTGGAAATAAACTAGCAAGAATTGCTTCTTTCAATAACTCTTTCTATATTCATAGTAATTATGGAATTATCTATAAAGAGAAAGAAGAATTTAAAGAATTCTTTGATACCAGAAATGTAAAAGATTTTAAGAAATTAATCTTTGTATCAGAAGAAGGAAAAGAATCTTTCTTAAAAGTCTATCCAGAGTATAAAGAAAAATCCATTGTCATGAATAACTTTATCGATGTAGGAGAAGTACAAATTCTAAGTGAAGAAGAAATCAAAGAGAAAAAGCCAAAGAACAAAACATTATTGGTATTTGTTGGTCGCCTAGAAGATGCCTCTAAAAAAGTCACAAGAGCAATGAATTTAGTAAAAGAAATACCAGGAATCGAACTATGGATTATAGGGGATGGACCTGATCGAAACAGATATGAAGAATATGTTGAGAAGAATCATTTACAAAAAGAGATTCGTTTCTTAGGAAGAAAAACCAATCCATATCCTTATATGAAATTAGCAGATTATATCATTTTAACATCTGATTATGAAGGGTTCCCTGTTACGTATTTAGAAGCCATTGCCTTAGAGAAAAATATTATCACGACCATTCCAACCAGTGATGAATACTTGAATATGAAAGAGTATGCCTATATTATTTCTAAAGACGAAAAAGAAATGGTAAAAGAAGTAAAAAAGATTCTAAAAGAAGGAAAAGACTGCAAGAGAATTGACCTAGAAAAAGTACAAGAGTTAAAGAAACTTAAATTAGAACATCTTTTTAATGGATAAGAAAATAACTAGAAATAGTTATTTTTTCATTTCTATGTTAGAATAAAAGAAGGAAGTGGTAGAATGCCAAAATTCAGTATCATCATGCCAGTTTGGAATGTAGAGAAATATATCAAAGATTCTCTAGAAAGTATCAAGAATCAGACAGAGAAAGATTATGAAGTCATTGTAATCGATGATGGAACAGAAGATCAGAGTATAGAGATTGCCAAACAGTATGATGTAAAAATCATTCATCAAAAAAACCAAGGACAAAGTGCCGCAAGAAATAGAGGAATCAAAGAAGCAAAAGGAGATTACTTAATCTTTGTAGATAGTGATGATACGATTGAAAAAGACTTATTAAAAAAGATTAAAGAGTCTTTAACAGATGATCCAGATGTTGTAAGATTCCAAGTAAGAACAACTTATCCAGAAAAAGACTCGGTTGATTATCCTGAAGAAGGATTTGATACTTGTAGAGGAGATAAAGCATTTGAAAAACTATGCAAATATCGCTTTGTAGAAGCAGTATGTTTATATGCTGTAAAAAGAGAATTCTATCAAAGAGAACACTTTCTATTTAAAGAAGGAATGTTACATGAAGACTTTCGTCTAATTCCTCTTCTAATCATGAAAGCAGAAAAAGTAAAATCCATTTCTTATATTGGATATAATTATCTACAAAGAGAAAATAGTACGATGAATTCTACAAGTTATGAAAAAACAAAAAAGAAAGCAGATGACTTTCTAAAACATTATTTATATCTAATGGAAGAAAGTAATAAATTAGAAGGAGATACTAAAATCTTCCAAAGTTATATTGCCAATTCTCTTATTAGTAAAGCAACTGAATTAAAAGGAAAAGACTATCAGGAATATAGAAAAGTTCTAAAACAAGAAAACGTATACAACTATATCCTAACAGATACTCTTCCAAGAAAAATCAAAAAAGTAATCTTAAAATTGAGTCCAAAATTGTATTATAAAATAAAGTAAGGTGAAGAACATGTTATTTAAAAAAGAAAAAATATCTTTAATTATTCCTTGTTTCAATGAAGAAGAATCCATTCCTATCTTTTATGAAGAAGCAAATAAAGTATCCAAGAAAATGAAGGGAACAGAATTTGAAATGATCTTTGTAAATGATGGTTCTGGGGATAAAACACTCGATATTATGAGACAACTATCCAAGAAAGATAAGAGAGTAAGATACATTTCTTTCTCAAGAAACTTTGGAAAAGAAGCAGCTATGTATGCAGGATTAGAAGCCGTAACAGGAGACTATGCAGCGATTATGGATGCTGATATGCAAGATCCTCCAGAGAAACTCATTGAAATGTATCACTTAATCAAAGAAGAAGGATATGACTGTGTTGCTTTATATACAGAGTCCCATGAAGGATATAATTTTATTAGAAAAGCATTAACCAATTGCTGGTATAAGTTAATTGATAAGATATCGGATTCTCATCAAGTACCAGGAGCAAGAGATTTCCGATTAATGACAAGACAGATGGTAGATGCCATTCTAGAAATGAAAGAATACAATCGTTATACGAAAGGTATGTTTGGATTTGTAGGATTCCATACCAAATGGTTATCATATAATGCACCGGATAGAAGAGCAGGAACTTCCAAGTTTAATTTAAGAAAACTAGTGAAATATGCAATGGAAGGTGTCATGGCATTCTCAACAACTCCATTATTATTATCAGCATATGTAGGAATGATCTTCTGTATTTTAGCATTCTTCGCCATTATCTTTATCATTGTAAAGACATTAATTTGGGGAGATCCAACCTCTGGATGGCCATCCATGGTATGCATTATTATCTTTGTCAGTGGAATCCAATTATTCTTCTTAGGAATCATCGGAATGTATTTATCAAAGATTTACTTAGAGATTAAACATAGACCTGTCTATATAGTAAAAGAAACAGAAAAGACAAAGAGATAGGAGATTGTATGATTAATGCCTATGATTTTGATGAAACCATTTATAAAGGAGATTCTTCTGTTGATTTTTACTTTTATTGTTTAAAAAGAAATAAAAAAGTATTACTTCAATTACCAAAACAATTAGGGGGATTTCTTCTTTATAAAATGAAAATCATCGATAAAACAAAAATGAAAGAAAAAATCTTTTCCTATTTGAAAAGAATCGATAATATAGAGGACTATATCGCAGACTTTTGGAAATCCCATCAAAAAAATATCAAAGAATGGTACATCAAACAACAAAGAAAAACAGATGTCATTATCTCAGCATCCCCAGAATTCTTACTAAAACCATTAGAAAAAGAATATCATTTTGAAGTAATAGCTTCCAAAGTAGATCCAAAAACAGGTATCTTTTCTTCAAAAAACTGTCATGATTATGAGAAAATCAGAAGATATGAAGAAAATCATACAGAAAAAGTAAAAGAATTCTATACGGATTCTATCAAAGCAGATAAAGCCATGTTGGAATATGCAAAAGAAGGATTCATCGTAAAAGGAAATGAAATAACCAAATATGAAACAAAATAAAAGGAGGACATCCTTTTATTTTTTTCATTTTTTCTTTATAATAAATATATAGAAAGAACGTGATTAAATGAAAAAACAAAAAATAGAATATTTAATAGGAATCATTGCTTTCCTATTTTTGATTTTGTTAGGATTATTTGTAACCTACAATTATGATATGGGAGAAAACTATAATTTATTGTTTGAATCCGATACAGCAAGAGTCATACAAGATGCAACAATGATAAAAGCATTCCATTATCGAGCAGATGTTCATCCTTTATTCATCATTATTGTACAACCAATGGTTTATTTATTATCAGGATTGGTCATGAATAAAACACTTGCCATCATTCTATTATCGGTAATAGTATCTTCTCTTACCACAGTCTTTTTCTTCAAAATATTAAACTTAATCAAACCCAATAAAAAAGTAAATATAATCTTATCACTCATCTATTTATTTTCTTTCTCGAATATCATCTTCACGGTAGGAATTGAAACTTATAATTTCGCAGCTTTATTCTTAATGATTACTTGGTATTATTTCATCAAGAAAGAAAAACTAGAAGAGACCTATGAGAAAGAATCATTAGGAATCTTAATACTACTTGCCATCATGAATTTTTCTTTCACGATGACGAATATCATTGTCTATTTAATTGTTATCTTTCTTTTATGGATTACCAAGAAGATTCCTTGGAAAAAGATCTTAAAAATAGGATGTATCAGTATCGGAATGATCTTAATAGGTAGTTTGATTCAAAAAGTAGTATGGCAGACAACTCCTGCAATATGGGATTTTCGTCCAAGTAATGAGAATACATTTGCAGAATATAAAATTACAAAAGAGAGTATCAAAAATGTTATTACGAATGATTATTATCATTCTTTAATAGGAAATCCAATCGAATTAAACATCCAATATGGTTTTGTCTATGATGATTATAATTATTACATTCAGTTTCAACCAATGACTGTCATAAATTTCCTAATCATGACAGCATTCTATATTCTATTATTTATCTTAGTATTTAGAAACTTCAAAAAACAAAAAATAATCAATACCGGTTTATTATTAACACTCTTATTTAATACATCTCTTCATATGATCTATGGAAATGAGAATACTTTCTTATATTCTCTACACTTTGTCTATGTAATTTTATTACTATGGGGAATTAATTTTCATGCAGAAGAAAAAAGAAATTTCAAAAAACATCTAGTACGATTCTTAATGGTATTTTTATTCCTAGAAGTAGTTCGTAATAATCACATGATGATTCAAATTACACAGATCATGGAAAAAGTATTAACACCAAACATCTTTGTCTATAATCTAGGTCTATCAAAGACCATTCTATTAGAAGGAATTGGTGTATTATTGGTATCCGGAATTGTTTTATTAGGATTGAGAATCCTACAGACAATGGGAAAAGAAGATTCGATGGAAAAGAAGATTGTAAAAGGATCTCTTGTCTTTGGATTATTTCTTTTATTAGAGTCTGGCTTTATTCTTTTAGAAGCCATTCCAGAATATACCCATTTCTTACAAAAAGAATGGATTCCTGTCAAAAAAGAAGAATATCCATTAAAGTCTAATATGTTGAGTAAAGAGTTTAATGATTATTTTGAAACAGAGATTAAAGCATTAAAAAAATATACAGAAGAAGTAGAAACTTTCAAACAAGAATATGATGTAGAATTAGCAGAGCATCAAACAGATAGAGATCACTATTATTTTGGAATGGGAAATAGAAGAAAACTTGTTTATCGAAAAGGGGAACTATTAGACTTAGAAACAAATGAAAAAGTACTAGAATGGACGGAAAAAGAAAGTTTAATTGTACCAAACATCTATTCTGTATTAATCCTAACAGAAGAAGAGGATTATGTTATTTTAAGAGAAGATGAAAAAGGAGTTCACTACATCCGAAATGGAATTGATAGAGTTCTAGAAGAAACAAAAGTACCAATTTCTTTATACAAATTTGATAATATGAAATATCAAAATATGATGAAAGTATTATATGGAGAAATTCTCTTCAACATCAAAGATAGTACGATTTATCCAAATATAATTGTCTATGATAAACCTTGGTATCGGGATGCTGCTATTACAACGATGGTATTACAAAGAACGGAGAATCTCGATTTAATCAAAGATTGGGTTTCAAGTATTACAGAAATTTATGATAAACAAAATGGGGTAGAGGAAGTCGATAATTTAGGAGAATTACTCTATATCATCTCTACCCAAGAAGAAAAGAATGAAGAACTCATCCAAGAAATAGAAGAAGAAGCAGAAAGAATTGCAAAATCAAATTCCAATGGATATTACTTATATGGAAAAACAGATTTTGGAGATCAATATTACTATCAAAATCTTTGGTACAAACTAGGAATCGAATCTTTAGGAAAAGAATTCAAATATGATTTAAAGAGAATACCAGAAGATCAATATTCGAAGATGGCTTGGTGGAGTGATTATCCTTTAAAAGAACAAGAAGGAAGTGGTAATTCCTTAGAGTATCCTTATTTATCACTCGCAGAAAGACACACCTTAGGAAAAGGAACCATTTCCCTAAACAAAGCATTATATCCATTGTCTTGGGAGAAAAATGCTTCTCATGCAAACTATAGTGCTTATCAAGGACTCGATGATTATGCAGTACAAATGAATGCATCTCCTATGCATTCTTGGGCAGCATCCGAGTTTTTACTCCTATTATGGGACGAAGAGTAATTTGCATAAATAAAGTTAATTCATTATAATAATGATAGAAAGTGGTGAGAATATGTTCTTTCATAAAGAACCAATCTTATATGTTGTAGTACCTTGCTACAACGAAGAAGAAGTATTAGAAGAAACAACCAGACAATTAAAAGCAAAATTAGAGCACTTAATTAAACAAAAAGAAATCTCTCCTAAGAGTAAAGTCATGTATGTAAATGATGGAAGTAAAGATAGAACTTGGGAGATGATAGAAGAAATTCATAAGAATGAAAAATTATTCACAGGAGTTTCTTTATCAAGAAATAGAGGACATCAAAATGCATTACTAGGAGGATTAATGACTGCTAAAAATTATGCAGATGTAGTTATCTCTATGGATGCCGATTTACAAGATGATATTAATGCTATCGATGAAATGATTCTAAAATATAAACAAGGATTTGATATTGTTTATGGAGTAAGAAGTAAGAGACAAAAAGATACATTCTTTAAGAGAGTAACAGCAGAAGGATTCTATAAATTTATGAAATTCTTAGGAGTAGATTGTGTTTATAATCATGCAGATTATCGCCTAACTTCCAAAAGAGTATTAGAAGAATTTTCGAATTATCAAGAAGTCAATTTATTCTTAAGAGGGATGTTCCCATTAGTAGGATTTAAATCGGATATTGTCTATTATGAAAGAAAAGAAAGATTTGCAGGAGAATCAAAATATCCATTAAAGAAAATGTTAAATTTCGCATGGGATGGAATTACTTCTTTCTCTGTAAAACCATTACGTTTTATCTGTATATTAGGTTTTATCATCCTATTCATTAGTATTGGAATTATGATTTATTCACTAGTACGGAAAATAACAGGAAATACGATTGATGGATGGACCTTCTTATCCATTTCTATCTGGTTTATTGGAGGACTCCAAATGATCAGTATTGGAATCATTGGAGAATACATTGGTAAAATGTATAATGAAACAAAGAGAAGACCAAGATACATTATTGCAGAAAACTTAGAGGAAAAGAAAAAATGAAAGACGTTTTAAAACTAATTAGAGTCAAACATTGGTTAAAGAATGGATTAGTATTCTTACCCTTATTCTTCAGTATTAATTTCTTAAACAAAGAGATGTTAATAAATGCCATTCTATCTTTTATCATCTTTTCTCTATCTTCTAGTATTGTCTATGTAGCAAATGACATAGAAGATTTAGAAAAAGATAAGAAACATCCTATCAAGAAGAATCGACCACTTGCGAGTGGGAGAGTCTCTCTAAGAGAAGCGAATATTATCAAAGCAATTCTCTTAATCTTATTAGGAGGATTCCTATGGATGATGGCAACCAGAGTCAAAGAGAATCTCATTATACTCATCCCAATCATCTATATTGTGATGAATATTGCCTATAGTAAAAAATTAAAAAATATTCCCATCTTAGATGTAGTGATCTTAGTAATAGGTTTTATCTTAAGAGTCATCTATGGAGGAGTTGCTGTTAATGTAGAAGTATCCAAATATTTATATTTAATGATTATTTTTGGATCTTTCTATTTGGGATTTGGTAAAAGAAGAAATGAAATCTTAAAGAATGGAGATAAAAGTAGAGAGTCTCTTTCTCTATACAACAAAGAATTCTTAGATAAGAATATGTATGTAGCTTTTGCTTTAGCAATAGTTTCCTATACTTTATGGTGTGTAGATCCAACAACGATTGAACATATTGGAAATGACTATATCTTTTGGACCATTCCTTTCTTAATGGTCATCCTACAATTATATAGCCTAAATATTGAAGGAAATTCTTATGGAGATCCAATCGATGTTATCTTATCTGATAAGAAATTATTGATTACTTCAATTCTATATGTCATAACCATGATTTTGATTATTTATATAATTTAAGCACCTTTAGGTGCTTTTTTATTCGTTTTAGTTTATAATAGAAAAAAGAGATGATGAGGTGAAAAAAATGAGTGATATCAGTATCATCATACCAGCATATAATGCAGAAAAATATATGAGAAAATGTTTAGATTCTCTAAACCATCAAACAAAAAAAGAATTAGAATTTATTATTG